>JAGVOV010000147.1 GCA_020052545.1 archaeon
CAGCTTTGACTGCCATAGGGAAATTATACCACACACGTGAAATATCAGATGTGCTCCAGGCGAGAGACCAGGAAAGAAGGCTGCAGAATTCTATCTATGATGCTTCAAGCAGATTTGACAGAGATATTCCCGAGACGCTCTTCAAAAAAATCAAGGATGGCCTTGACCGATGAAAGAATTCGACCTGCTAATAATTGGCGGCGGCATCAACGGCTGCGGCATTGCTAGAGATGCTGCCTTGCGCGGCCTCAATGTCTGTCTTGTGGAGAAGGAAGATTTCGGTTCCGGCACCACTTCAAGGAGCACAAGGCTCATCCATGGGGGACTCAGATATCTGGAGTATTTTGATTTTCCACTTGTCTTCGAGTCGCTGCAGGACAGGGAAATATTGCTCAAGACCGCGCCCCATCTTGTCAGGCCGCTGTCTTTCATCATACCATTCTATAAGTATGACAAGCGCGGCCCCCTATACATAAACGCAGGCATGATCTTCTATGACCTTCTTTCATTCAACAAGAGCATGCTCCATTACCTTCCATTGACAAGAAGGATGATAAACGAACTTGAGCCTGGGATGCAGCAGGAAAAGCTCAAAGGCGGCGTGACTTATTATGACTGCACATGCGGATTTCCAGAAAGATTGGCGTTAGAGAATGTGATTGATGCAGTGAGCCACGGCGCTGTCGCCAAAAACCACACTGAAGTTGCCTCTTTCATCATGAAAGGGAAGAAAGTCATCGGGGCCGAGGTAAAGGACAGGATTTCAGGAAAAGAGTCAGAGATTTTCGCGAAGCTCACGATAAATGCAGCAGGCACTTGGGTGGATAAGGTGCTGAATCTTTCAGGAAAGAGGCTCAGGAAAAGGATGGGCGGGACAAAAGGAACGCACATAATAGTTGAGAATTTTACAGAAGCCCCGAGGCATGCGGTGTATGTTGAGACAAAGAAAGATGGCAGACCGATCTTCATATGGCCATGGTACAATAAGCAACTCATAGGCACGACAGACGACCATTATAACGGGAGCCTCGATGATGTAAGGCCCACAAAGGAAGAGGTTGATTACCTCATAGATGAGATTAATTGGCTTTTTCCTAAAGCTCAATTGTCAGAGAGAGATGTCATACACAGCTATGCCGGAGTGAGGCCGCTCCCTAATGTAGAGAGCCTGAAGCCAGGCCAGCTCCCGAGAAAGCATTTCATTGTGGATCATGATGATGAAGGCGTCAAAAATCTCATCTCTATAGTGGGCGGAAAGATAACCACTTACAGGAACCTGTCAAGGCAGACTATAGATCTTGCCCTGAAAAAGCTAAGGAAGAAATTCAAGGCCACAGAGACAAAGACAAGGCATCTTCCTGGCGGCAATATAGCAGACATAAGAGCTTACATAATATCGCAGAGAAAGAAGCATTATGGCAATTTTGACCCGAATCTGATAGAACGCCTGATAAATCTCTATGGCACCAGATACATTGAGGTACTTAAGATAGCAGAGAAAGACAGGAAGCTTGCAGAAAATGTATGCGAGCACAACAAAGACATCAAGGCGCAGATAAAATATGCCATGGACAATGAGATGGCACTCTCAATCTCGGATGTCTTGACCAGACGCACTGGAATTGTCGTGAGCAGATGCCAGTCAAGATGCTGCATAGGATTCACAGCAGATGCTTTGGCTAAGAAATTTGGGTGGAATGAGAAAGAGAAGAGCGCAGCGATAAAAGCCTATGTCTTAGAGCTAGACAGACTTTATTCTTTCCAGTAAGATTTATTAACCTAGATTGATTTCCTAACACAATGTTTTATCACACAATAAACCCGGTTTTGTTGAAGCTTGGTTTTCTACAGATAAGGTATTACGGCTTTGCTTACATAATTGGCTTCGTCCTCGCTTACTTTTATCTTAAGCACGCTGCAAAACATGGCCTTGTAAAAAATCTCACAGAGAAGCTAGTTGAGGACCTTACTCTATGGATTGGGATTGCAGTTATAATGGGGGCCAGGGTTTTTGATTTCATCTTCTACAATCCTTCGGTCTTCTGGACAGATCCTTTGGAGCTCTTCAAGGTTTGGCATGGCGGCATGAGCTTCCATGGTGGCCTTATTGGCGTCGCCATAGCAGCCTATTTCTTCTCAAAGAAGCACAAGCTGAACTTATTGGAGCTTGGCGATGTATTGGTATTTCCGGCTGCCCTTGGCCTTGCTATAGGGAGGATCGCTAACTTCATCAATGGCGAGCTTTACGGGATAAAGACTTCAGTGTCATGGTGCATCGATTATTCGAAGAACACTTTTATCCAGAATGTCCCGGAAGGCTGCAGGCATCCTTACCAGATATATGCCTCATTGTCGCATTTCGCTATTTTTGGCCTTCTTTATTTCCATAAGAGATGGAAGCGCTATAATGGGCAGTTCGTCTGGCTCTTCATCTATTACTATGGCCTCTTCAGGTTCCTCCTTGACTTCTACAGGGAAGACCCAAGATGGCTTGGCATCAGCATGGGGCAATTCCTGAGCCTTGCCATGTTTGCTCTCGGCCTTGTAATGCTGATAAGGAATAGAAAAAGAAAATGAATCTCAATGATTTCGTTAGGTACAGGAGAAAGATAGACGCTGAGCTGAGAACTTTCCTGAAGCAGAGAAGGCATAGCCACCTCGACCTATTTACTAAATTTGTGCTTGAGGAACTTGATAGCTTTATCCTGCGCGATGGCAAAAGATTGAGGCCAATACTTGTTTTGCTGGGCCATAGTATATGTTCAAAAACAGATTCAATTCCAAAAAATATTTTTAAAGCAGCTATTTCAATAGAGCTTCTGCATGACTTTCTCCTTGTCCACGATGACATCATTGATGAGTCTGACTTGAGGCGGGGCTCTCCAACACTTCACAGGCTTGTGGAAAAAGACCTCGATTCTGGTAGGAGAGGGAAGCTTGGCAAGGACATAGCTCTTATAGCGGGCGACATCCTTTTTTCATATTCATTCAGCGCAATAGAAGAATCTGTGAAAGAAGGGAAAAAGAAGAAGGAGATATTCAAAATCTTCAACAAAGCCATAACAGAGACATGCATAGGCGAGATACAGGACATATTCTTGTCATCAAAATCCATAAATGATGTGAGTGAAAGTACTGTGGACAGATTCAACTCGGTCAAGACGACTTATTACACAATAGAAGCGCCGTTGAAGATCGGCGCTATAATGGCCGACGCTTCAGCAAAGCAGCTCGAGGACATAGAAGCAATCTCCAAGCCCCTTGGCCAGGCATTTCAGCTGAAAGATGATCTTATCGGCCTTTTTGGCGACGAGAAAGAGATAGGGAAATCTGTGACATCAGATGTTGCCGAAGGAAAAAAGACGCTGCCGATTGTTGTGGCTTACAGGAAGGCTTCAAAGGCTGAGAAGGATTTTATCAGAAACTGTTTAGGGAAAAACAGCATCGGCAAAGACGATTTCACAAAATTGAAGAAGCTCGTGGAAAGGCTCGGTGCAAAGGATTATTCTTACAAAAAACTGAGTGGTTTGGTTGATAAAGGGAATACTAAAATCAGGAAATCGGGCTTTAGTCAAGAACATAAGAGAATTCTTCTTCAATTATCAGACAAATGGTTCAGATAACCCATAAACCTAAACTCATTTGTTCTGCTCTAATAGCTGCTTAGTCACCTTGAAAGCTTTCCCCATGTCGTCTTCTGCGACAACAAGGGTCAATTCAGTCCAGGTGCTGACTATCTCAAAGATGTTGATGTTCTCCCAGATGAAGGCGCGAGTGGCGACATAGAAAAGGCCCATAGTCTCTGCGCTCTGCGTCGGGATCCTTATGGTGATGCTGCCTAATCCACCAATAGTCTTGAGCAGCTTTTCCTTCTCAAAGAGCTTCGTTATTTTTTGCCTGTGCTTCTGGTTCGCTATGACTGTGACCTCATGTATCCCTGTCGTTATGGTCAAAAAATCTCCTTTTTCCATATCGATAAAATCATAAAGCTTCTTTATGTTGTTGAAGACGCTCTGGCTTTTCCTTACTGTAAACTCAAAAAGGTCCGATTTTACTGTGATGTCGCTGTCCTTGTCGAATCTTGCCGCGCTTATGTGGCTTTTCTCGAGCTTTTCGGACAATCTCCTTAAAGCCATCATCACAGCGCTTGTCTTCACTTTCTTCTTGAGCTCTTTCTCTATGTCTGGCTGCATGCTTTCCGCAAGAGCGCCATAATTTATGATCCCCTTTGCCAACGCTTCTTGAAGGAAAGGCTTCTCTTCTATTATCTTCTCCGCCAGATGTGCTATTGTCACCATGATGTTCGGGATATAATGCTGGTTTATAAACTTTGTTAAAATAATAACATTATGTTTATATCATCGGCAGCTTCCCCAAATAGGATGTCAGGAAGCTATAGTCTAGCGGTTATCAAGAATGATATTTATGCCATTGCGCTCTACAATGGCGATCCTAAGCAGCAGACGATTGTTCCTGTCCCTACAGAAGCGCTTGAATTCTTTGGGCTGCAGAGGATGAAAGACACTTTCTCGATGGGCTTGCCAAAGATAGGCGACAACAAAGGCTCGGTGCTTGAGGAGCGCGATGGCACATTTTTTGTCACAAGGCCTGAGCTCAGGAACATGATGTACGGCTACTTAGTTCTGTCACAAGGGCCATCCATCTAGTGCATAAAGTTTATAAAGCAAATTAGCCTATCTGGCATTATGAAACAGGAGTTAAGGGCAATAGGCATAAGCGATTCTGCCGAGAAGGCGATAAAGCTCTTCGGCATGAAATGGACGCTTCTTATACTCAGGAAGATATTCGCCAGAGAAGGCAACGTGAGATATAATGAGCTGCTCAAGTCCATCAAAGGCATCAATCCCAAGATACTGAGCAAAAGGCTGAAGCAGCTTGAGGATTTTGGGATAATAAAGAGAGAGGTATTTCTTGAAGTGCCGGTGAAAGTTGAATATTCTTTCACTGAATCTGGAGAGGATCTGACAGAGCTCTTTGCGGCAATAGATGGCTGGAGCTCAAGATGGGTCAGGAACTAGCCGCTTAATTAATCATTCTAAAGGCTCTTTCCAGAAATAGTAAAAGTACTTCATGAAGCTTTCTCTTATCTCAGGCGATTCAAGAACAAATGCGAAGCTCTGCTCTTTCCAGAGGACTTGCGCTACCTTGTCGCCAAAGATTATTATTACCATGGGAGACCGAAGCTCCTTAGGCAGTTCGCAATATTTGTAGTAATTTTTTCTGTGCTTCTCCTTGTCCTTGGGATTAAAATCTTCAAGATAAGTTCCATAATCGACAAGGTCATGCATGATATGCTTCTTTTCAGCTCTTTTTTTCATCCAGCCCTTGAACCATGTCTTCAATGGCGATCTTTCAACACCAGAATTTCCGCCGATCCAGAATGATTCTTTATAATTCAAGGCTTCATTCAGCAGGCTTTTCATCGCTTCAGTGCCCCTGTATATCTCAGCCCTGATTTCAGGCTTTGCCGCATCAAATAAGCCGATTATTTGTGGAATATCTTGCTTCAATTTTATGAGCGCTTCTTCTTTCCTGGTTATCTCTTCAGCTATCTTATTTGGGTGTGTGCATTGGTATGTTTTCTTGCCTTTCTCTACAGTGTAGCTTATAAAACCTTTTTCAATCAGCTTGTTCAATATGTCATAGATGTTCCTTCTTTCTATCCCAGTCTTCTCCTGTATTTTGTTTAAGGTAGAAATTCCAAGTTCCAGGACTGCAGAATACACTGCTATCTGGCCGTCACTAAGGCCAAGCTCCTTCAGATTGTCAAGTCTCATGGCCTCTATAAACCTCTTTAAGTATATAAATAATATGGTATCTTACAATACCACAAATATATTAATACAAATACTACTACATAGTGGTTAAGGGTGATATGGATGAAATTAATAACTTATCTGGGAATAATGGCGATGCTTGCGACCGAGGCTGTCGCGCAGAACATAAGCTTAGGATATAATGCGCTTCAGGTAGGCTTGACAAACAATAAGGATGCAAGGTTCAGGGCTTATACAAATGTAGCATTGAAAGCAAGTCCTGTGAGGCTTGGCTTCCATGGCCTGAATGAAGGCAGCAACAATTATCTTTTCGGAAGAGAGACGGCAAAGCTAGGCCTTGAGGGCATTGCAGCAGCTGATGCAATATATACGACAAGGCTCGCAGGAAACTATCCAAGCAATCTAGAACAGATAGATCGGGCAGCAGGAGCGAGAATCAACATCGCTGGCGTCTCATTAATTGAATACGGCTGGGCAGACATTGTGAAACATTTTGGCAATTACAAAGGCCCGGAAGCGGTCATCTTCGCAGGGAAATCAGTTGAAGGCTTCAATATCGAGGCGACTGCGGCCCTGAAAGATGGCGATAAAAAATACCTGGAAGTAGAGGCATTGACACCTTCAGTAGATTTAGGAGTGAAGCTGAGAGGCTATGGAAGGATTGAGCTGCCAGGATTAAAGATGGAAAATAAAAGCATAGTGATAGGAATACAGGGGCAGCTCTAAAAACCATAGTGCATCCAGAAAGTGTATGGCTTCTGATACTAAGAAAGTATCAATGGCATTCTTTTTTTTCTGATGTCATAGATTTGGCCATGAGCAAGTGGGACACTAAGCATATCATCATAGCGCCGAAGAAAAGATAGTTGCTGTTCAGGCCGAAGAACTTGGCCGCTATAAAGATAAGCACCAATGGCGCTATGCACAATGCGATCATCCAAAAATGGCCCAATGGCCCTTATGCTCCATATTTTTCACTTCAGCTGCCATTCAAAAGCCCTCTCCCCGATGCTTGGCTCGCTTACAACAAGCTTAATAAATTTGGCTTTGCTGTTGATTGCACCAAAGATGAGTTTGCCGCTCCTATGGTGGCCGCCGGGCTGAGCTCCCTG
>JAGVOV010000060.1 GCA_020052545.1 archaeon
CAGCGCTTCCTGCATCTTCTTTGAGATGGATTCATGCTCGCTGCTTATGTTCTTGCACAGCTCATCTATATTCACCTGAGCGCTGAATTTCTTGTAATTGACATGCAGCTGTTTCAAGAGTCCTTGCAGCTTGGCTGCCATATCCTTGTTGAGCTTCGCCCTTACCCAGATGTCAGAGGAATTTATCCTTGAGAGCCTGTTCCTTATCGGCTCTATGTCTTTCTGGAGCGCATCAAGCAATGTTCTCACTTCATTGAGCTCTACCTTCACCACGACACCAGCATCAGGCAGCACTTTCTTGAATTCCTCATCGTAGCTTTCCTTGACTTCCTTCATCTTATTTGTCAATTTTTGCTGGGGAGAAACTACAGTGATGGTGTATTCTTCAAGCGGCACCGCATGCTTGTCTATGACAGGAAGATATTCATCAGGAATTCCTGCCGTAGATGCTATCAGGCCAAGATGATATTTGCCCGGCAAGGCGTCTTTCGCCTCAAACTCAACCACAACTTTTCTTCCAAAGCCGCCTTTCTTGGCAAAGCTTGCCAGGAAACCCCATTTTCCCCTTCCCATAATTATATCAGGAGATTTTATCCTGATCTGATAAGAGCTGTAGCCATGCGATCTGCCTACTGGCTTATTGTCCCTTGCTACGACAAGCGGCATCGGTCCTCTTTCAGTCTCTACATAGAGCTGTGCGATAAGGTTGACACCGACTTCTTTCCCCTTGTGCTTCACCCAGAATTTATATGTCTTCCTGAAAGTCGTTTCCTGCAATGTTGTCTTTTCCTTCGCTTCGCTGTCTGTCTGGTCCCTATTGACAATTATCTCATTGTACTTTAAAGGCCCCAGTTTCCTGGGCTTGTTTGCCTTTACCAGTATCTGTATCAATATCTCAATCTTGTTTCTCAGCTCCAAGACCAGCCTCAGTAAAGCTTCTTGATAGAGGGAGTCATTTGTGCTGAGCATCTCTATATGCAGCTTGTAGAAGAGCTCAATCAATGTGAGGAGCTTTATGGGATCCACCTTGACTTTTATCTCTGCTCTTATGGCCTCGAGCAGTTCCATTATCTTTTTCAGTATACCTATGGAATCGGACTGCCCTGGATTTATTATGACAACCTTGGTATTTCTGATAAACTCGCTCAGCTTGAGAAGCTCTTGGTATATGTCAATGAGGGCCTTGTCAAACTCAGCAAAGTCTAGGTTAGCGATGATGTTCACAATTATCGTGTTGTTGACAACAATTATGGTAAGAGGAGGGATCGTCGGCGGAGTGCCCTTCCTCTTCATCTTTATGGTAACAGTGTAATCTCCCGTGCCTTTAGGCACAGCCTGATTGTCTGTCGTGTCCTTATAGCCAGAGACCCTCATCACCGCGAATTCTACAAATCCGCCGGCCTGCAATGGTGTTGCAGGACTTTTGCCGTTGGGCTGCAATATCGCGAAATGGGTGCCGGGCGAGGGCACATTGACAAGGACTTCTCCTGTGGCCTGGATAGGACTGTTATTGGCCTCATCAACAATCTCTACAATAACATTCCTTTTGCTTCTTGGCCTGACTTCGATCTGCAATGCCATGTTTGCGGCGACATTAACGTTGTCGACAGAGCCATCATCAAACATCCCTGAAGAATCATGGGCTAGGAAATTATACATGCCTTGCGGCAGAGTTATCCTGCATTTTCCTGTTGCCGGGTTTGTTGAGACATTGATGATAAGGTTGTGCGTCGCAGGATCCATCACATGCACTGTGAAGAGGTGCGCTATCGGTATCTTCTTGTCGTCAACAACAGTGACATCGACATCAAAGTTGCCTGCGCTTCCAGCGAGCCTGATGTCGTGCGTTATGTCGACACCTGCAGCTATTGTTATTGACGGCGAAGTGTAATGGCTGTAGCCTGTGGCATTAGCTTCAATATTATCGGTCCCGAAATCCACTGTGTTATTGACTATTACTTCATAATCGCCAGTGGCATTGGAGATGCCCTGATAGGCGTTTCCTGTTGCTTTCTGCCAGATTATTATCGCGCCAGATACTGCAGCTCCAGCAGCATTTGTGACTTTCCCATGGATCCTTGCGCTGCCTCCTGGCGGCGGTGTTGTGAGCTTGACATTCTTGTAGCTCCACACTATAGGCTCTTGCTTGCTACCGATCTTTTTTCCGGTCGTATAGCCTATCGCTACCCAGAACTCGGTCTTTCCTGCGAAGAAGTTAGGATATTTGGCAGGGTCAAGGTTTAATGGGGGAATTGGCTTGCCCTCGCTGACAGTGCCTTTTCCTATATATTCAACCTTTACATGATCCGGATAAGGAAGATCTGGCGTCAGATAAGGGCCTTGGGCATCCAGCAAGAAGACAACGTAAGCAAAATCATGGTCTGTCTCCACCTTTGGCGCGGGTATCGTCATGGCAGCTCCCACTCCAGCGTGAATGTGCCATTTGCTTCAGGCTTAACTTCCTTTATCAAAGGCATAGGCATCGGCTCAATCTCAATCTGTATGATGGCATTCTTTCCTAAATTATCTGTGAATTTAATATCCCTTGTAACTGCGGCAGCATCATTGTTTGCTGGTATCCTCATCTCATCCGGGATGAAAAGCTCGCTGTTGCTTGCTGCCCTGAAATTGACTCTGCCTCCTGTTATCAGGTCGACAGCCTCAGGCGGAAATGCGACATCAGCAGTCGCCATAAGTCCGTTGCCCTCAAAATTCCAGTTTGTGACTGAGCTTCCCTGCCTTACTCTTTGCGGATCTGTCCTTGTCAGATTGAAGCCGGAGCCAGTGCCCTGAAGATAGACATCGAAAACAAAACTCCCGCCGCCTCCAGGAACCGCTATCTTAACTTGTTTTGTTGTGAAGCCAGGCGCGCTAACCTGAAATTTTTTATTTCCCTTGCTCATCCGCACTGGGTCCGTCATGCCATCGGCAAGCTTAGTCTCGCCGAAAAGCTTCCAGCCGAATGTCTTCCTTATCTCAACTTTTGCGCGCACAGGCAGAATGTGCTTTGTAACATCATCGAAGACTCGCGCCTGCACGTCATTGTACTTGTCGTCTCCAGGACGAGGCGGTGTTGTTCCTCCGCCGCCTCCGCCGCCAGGCGCTGCTCCGCCACTAGGAGCTTTTCTCTTCAATACGCCGATGATGTAGCCGATAAGTGATATTATTATGAGAATGAGACCGAGGCTCTCTATAAGTTCCCAGTCTATAAATCCATAAACAGCCATCTACAGGCCTCCAAAAAGCGATCCTGCGAAGAGCATAGCCAAGCCCACAGTCATGCAGACCCAGCGCCAATCGCGATGGGCGTCTTCAACAAGATAGTAAAGAAGGAAAAAAGCAACCATACCTATCACTATACCGCCGAAATCCTTGAAGCTGCCAAGGAGGAGACCTAGGAAATAACCTATGCCCCTCTTTCCGGCCCACCAGTAAATTGCCACAGTCGAAAGCAGCGCAAACGCTATCGCTACAGCTTTTCCCTGTCTATTCAGGTTATTGCCGTCATTGAAAGCGTGCGAGAATCTAAGTCCGGCAGAGCATGCGCCATAGAGAAGCAGAAACATGACGAAGAAGGTGACACCGAACACAACATTGTTGTTGCGTAGCAGCTGGCTCAATTGCATCGAAGTGCTATTCATTATCTTTGCGATGCTTGTCGCGGCAAGCACGGCCGGAATCATCAGAAGGAACAGCAAAAACAGGGCATACAGTTTTTTCATGAAGCATCACCTACTTAAGAGGATTCTTGGAAAAGGTATTTAAATAGTTTTCCATGGAATTAAATCCATAAAAGCTTAAATACTAGGATTTCTACCGATATCCCATGGACAAGATGGAATACTTGTTGTCAAAGAACGTATGATCCTTGAGTAAATGCATCTAATTTTCATCATGATAACGGGATATTCCAGAACCTACGAAAAATTTTTATAAAAAGAGCCATAACCCTTATTAATCACAAAGATGAAAAAAACCACCATGAAAAGATTGACGGCAATAGTCCAGAAAGAAGGAAAGATGTATGTGGCAAACTGTCCTGAGATCGGCACGATTAGCCAAGGACCCACCCTTAAGAAAGCCCTTGGGAACCTTAAGGAAGCCACAGAACTTTATCTAGGAGAGTTTCCTTCTGCAATCAAGGCTAAGCCACTACTCAAGACTTTTCTGGTGGCAATTAATGCCAAAGCTTAGATCTGTTTCTGGAGCTGAATGCATCAAGATCCTTTGCAACAAGTTCAGTTTCACCATAATAAGAAGGAAGGGAAGCCATGTGCTGCTGAGAAAGTACACCCTTAATGGCCAAATAGCCACAGTGGTCCCAGATCACGACCATCTGAAAATAGGCACGCTGAAAGGAGTGCTAAAGCTTGCCCAAGTGGATGAAAAAGAATTTTCCAAATATCTTTAGTATCTTTCTATCTCAGAATCTATCTCTTCGGCCCATGACTCAATGCCGCCGTCCATCGACCTTGCGGAGAAACCTTTCTGGCCTAAGAAGCGCGCGACATGGTAGCTCCTTCCGCCCGTGTGGCAGAAAACAACAACTTCAAGGTTCTTGTCGAGCTTGCCCAGCTTCTCCGAGATATCCTCCATAGGTATGTTCAATGTCCTGTCTATCTTGGAAATCTTTCTCTCTAATGGCGTCCTGATGTCAAGGAAGATGAAGTTTTCGCCTTCCTTTATCTTTTGATTGACTTCTTCTGCCGAGATGAGGACATATTCCTGGTTGTCAGCGCTTATGTTGTAGCCGCAGACAGAACACTTGATGCCATCCCGGCCTTTCTGGAGCCTGCCCCTGCATATGTAGCAAAGACCCTCTATTTTTATCATACTGAAGCGGGAATTCTGCTATCTTAAAAAGGTTTCTTTTTTCCTCATTGGCAGTTATTGACGGTGCATAAACTTTATAAACAAACATCGGTAAACTATACTAAAAGATAGGTAGAGGGTGAAAAAATGAGGTCCATTAATGTTTTGTTCGTTTTGCTTGTGTTACTGTTCTTGGCAGGATGCGGCAGCACTACAGACAGCGCAAAGACAACCGTTCTTGAGCAGACAACTGCTCCAACCAGCGTAGCTGCACAGACCGGAGATGTAAGGGTCATCCAGATGACTGTGAAGAATTTCGCTTTTGAGCCGAGCAATATCCAGCTTAGCAAGGGCGACAAAGTGAAGCTTGTGATGAATGTGGAATCTGGCAACCACGGCATTGCGATACCGGGGTTTAACATTGAGCAGTCTCTTCCGCAAGGCACAACACAGACTGTGGAATTCACAGCCGACCAGACCGGAAGCTTCAATTTCTTCTGCAATGTGCCGTGCGGCCCAGGACACAAGGAGATGATAGGTTCAATAATTGTGAGCTAAGATGGAAATAGGCAAGGAAGCTGACTTCAAGGAAGGTGAAGGGAAAAAAGTCTTCGCTTCAGGCAAAGAGCTTGCCGTCTTCAAGGCGGATGGGAAGATCTATGCTATCTCTAACACATGCTGCCACAGGGGCGGACCGCTCGCTGAGGGCAGCTTGGAAGGCGATATAGTCTCATGCCCATGGCATGGCTGGCAGTATGATATCAAGACAGGGAAGTGCAAGAACATCCCCGGAGCGAAAGTCCCAGGCTACAAGGTCAAGGTAGAGGCTGGAAAAGTTTTTGTTGATTTAGGATAGATTTTTAAAATCCTTACAATTCTTAAGCTCAATGAAAGAGATAGAGTCTATCAAAGCAAGGAACAAGAGAGTTGAAGCGGACAAGGCGTGGGAAGTGAGCAAGACAAGGCGCCTGATAATCGCGTTTATGACTTATCTTATCGTTGTCATCTTCTTGTATTCGATAAAGGCGCCAGATCCGTGGTTTAATGCTATCGTCCCTGTACTAGGTTTTGTTTTTTCAACCCTTCTTTTGAGGCCGATCAAGAGATGGTGGCTGAAGAAGCTTTATAAGTAGTTTTTATAGAAAAGTTTATATATGTAGTTCTTACTTTTAAGCATAGAAAAGAGGTGGGTTTATGCCAGAAGATGATTATGAGCTTCTGCCGATGAAGCAGATTCATGAGCTCAGGGACGATGTTGAAAGGCTCAAGAAAAATCCTTTGGGAAACACTAATTCTGCCAAAGACTTGTTTGAGGCGATTGAGAATCTCACAAGCGCAGTAAACTATCTCACCGACATTATCAAGAACGCATTGCAAGTCATCAAGGAAGACGAGGCCAGTGTCGCGATCCAGGAAAAATCTAATGAAGTGATACAGGACAAGATGGGCAAGCTCAATGAGCAGAACGAGCAGATAGCAAAGGGGATTGTGGCGCTTTCAGAGATGATAAAGCAGCAGGAAGAGAGGAAGAAACTTGACCACTTGCAGCGCCAGAGGATGCTTGCGAGACAGGTTCAGACAATCCCACAGCAGCCTAAGTTTGGCGGCCAGGATCTACCAACATTCAATCCTTTCGACACGACACCAGGGCAGCCGCAGTTCAATCCGCAGCCACAGTTCTCGCAGCCTTCACCACCACCACAATTCGCTGAGCAGTTCCCGCCGCTTGATTTCAATCAGCCGCAATTCGGGCAGCAGCCATTCGGGCAGCAGCCATTCGGGCAGCAGCCATTCGGGCAG
>JAGVOV010000130.1 GCA_020052545.1 archaeon
GATAGGCCGTCGCTTCTTGTCTTGTAGATGAACTGCTCCATATATCTTGTCCTGAATTTCGTGCCTATATGTATGCCGCTCTTTAGATAATCCTTTGTCGGAACCAAAAATGTCTCTTCTGTCATTTTAATCCTCCTTAGATCTTTTGCCCCGTGTTTGTTACCTCAAGGGCCTTCGGTTGTAGGCTTTGGGAAGCTGTATTATTTTATAAAGTTAACTCAAAATCCTCAAGAACTTCATATTCTGGGCCTTCCGGCTTCAGTGTGCTCTTTATCAGCGAGAAATGGTCAACTATGAAGCTCATCGGCTGCGGTCTGTTCAGCCCTAATTGTCCCTGTACTTCTCTTATCCTTGCGATAGTTATGTGTGAAGCAAAATCCTTGTCTGGCTTAATCTTGATCGCGTCCGACACCTTCTTTGCGAGCGCTTTCAATTCCATTTCAGGCTCTAAACTTACCCATAAGACACGTGGCCCACGCCTGTCCTTGAAATAACCGAGATTCCCGGTCATTGCCTCTATCTTCTTCTGTTTCACCGTCTTCAAAGCTTGGATTATGCTTTCCTTGTCCTCAATCTCGCCAAGAAACTGCAAAGTAAGGTGCATGTTCTCTGGCACCATCCAAGAAGCTTTGATATTTGGATAGCTTTTCTGCAACCCTGAAAGCTCCTCCTTCACTATGCCTGGGAGCTCAACAGCAATAAAAAGTCTCATTGTAAAAAGAAAATAGAGGATTACTTCTCCTCTTCTAAGTCCTCGTCATCAGAGCTTTCCTCGGTATTTTCCTCAGAGCTTTCCTCGGTGCTTTCAGATTCTTCACCGAAGTCTTCAGAATCCTCGACAGCTGGTTCAGGTTCCTTCTGTGATTCCTGCTCCTGTTTCGGGCTTCCCTTGCCTATCACTTCAGCAAAGCCTACCTTTCTTAGGACTTTAGTAACCCTGATCTTCACTTCCTCGCCTTCTTTGACTCCAGGCACAAACAAGATAAAGCCTTTCTTCTTTGCGATGCCGTCGCCTTTCTCGCCGACAGCCTCTATTCTTACGTCAATCTCTTCTCCAACTTTCACCGGCGCGAAGCTCGGGCCGTCAAAATTTCCGCTTGGTCTATTTCCGCCTCTAAACATATTTCGTCTCACCCATTTACCTAATGTGGTATTGAATCCTGATTATCCGGCAAACTATATAATACTTTGGTTTTAGGGTTAAAAGGCCTATAAACGCATTATTAATGGTTTATAGCCATAATAAATAAAAAGAAAGCTAGCCCAGACAAGACATTAAACGTCCTTTATGCCTTCCTCTGTCACAATAAATGTAGCTTCCCCATCAGGTAGATTTGGGCTGTCTATGAGCTTTGCCACCCTTGTCCCTTTTTTGCCCTTCCTCAAGTATATCCTAAAGGTGGAATTGTGGCCAACGATATGGCCCCCAATAGCCTCTGTCGGATCGCCAAAGAACTGGTCTGGCTTTGACATAACTTGGTTTGTGACATAGACAATTGCATTGCTCAGGTCGGCAAGCCTCGAAAGGGTGTGCATATGTTTGTTTATCTTCTGTTGCCTGTCAGCCAGTGTGCCGCGGCCTACAAATTCTGCCCTGAAATGTGCTGTCAGGCTGTCGACAATCACCAGTTTAACATCGTTGCCCTGCTTAATCAGATCTTCTACCTTCTCCGCAAGCAGCATCTGATGGTCTGAGTTATATGCGCGCGCCACTTTGATATGCTGCAGGACATCTGTAGTATCGAGTCCTGCCCCTATGGCCATATCTTTGATGCGCTCTGGCCTGAAAGTGTTCTCTGTGTCTATATATACTGCAACTGCACCAGGGAAATACTTCTGCAAATTAACGCATAATTGATGTGCCACTTGTGTCTTGCTGCTGCCATACTGGCCGAAACATTCCGTTATTGCGCCGGATTCTAAGCCGCCAGCAAGCAGCTTGTCGATTTCTGTGCTTCCTGTTGAAAGCCTGATGACTTTTTCCCTTCTTTTCAATAATTGGTCACCAGACTCAAAGCCCATCTCCATGCTTGACCTTGCCATCTGTATCATTTTTCTTGCAACAGCCTCAGAGACGCCTGCTATCTCCACCATCTCGCCAGGGCTTGAGACAGCTATTGAGAGTATCGTGTCATAGCCTGCATCTGCCAGCTTCTCCGCTGTCGCAGGTCCGATGCCAGGAAGATCCATGACAGAAACTGCCTTTGGCTTCTCTTCTTTCACTTCCTTTATCTCTTTGACTTCTTTCATTTTCCTCTTCTTTGCACTTTTTTCAACATCAATCTCTTCGTCCAAAACGTATTCCTGTTCCATCATTAATCACCTTTTGTTTTTAAACCTTTCAGTAGGCTATTCCTTCTTCTGTGTTATTTGCTTTCTCTTTCATGACAAGATGCTCATAAGCCTTGTTCAGCACTAACGCTGCTTTCGGCAGGTCATTCACTCTCAATGCCTTTGTGCTTTTCCAGCTGCCGTCCTTGTCCTTGTATCTTCTTTCAAGGCTCACGCTTGAGAATGAAACTTCCCCAACTTCATTCTTCCACACTGTGGCAGAAATCGGCCCTGCCCTGAAATGTGTCTCAGGCAAATTCTTTTCTTTATACACTAGTTCTGTTTTCATTTTTTCCTCCTTGCTTTTCGCGTCTTATTTCAACCCCAACTAGGGGTGGAGGGTTTCTAACCCATGATAAGCTCAGAAGCAAGGTTGTTTATATAGGCCACGCGGGCCTGTCCAGTGCAGAAATCAAGGTTTTTAGAAGACAAAAAGCTGTCTAGTGGGGGTTATGAAGTGTTATGAATTAAGAAATATTGAAAGACAGCCTAAACCTTCTTCATCGTCATGCCAATAGTTGACTTACAGTTGTGCCTGCTCCCGATGTTATGGATATCGCAGAAGCTCCCATCGCAATTGCTGCACTTTGTCATGTCCATC
>JAGVOV010000119.1 GCA_020052545.1 archaeon
CAGATGTTATCTTTATTCCGGCGGCGAAAGATATGGGGAGCGTTATGACTAGGAAGATCATCATTATCGCCGCAATCTCTAAAGTTTTTTTCATCCGAATGCCGGCATCAGGTTCTGGTTATAAACAAGGCTTGATGCTTTCTCCAGAAGCGCAACCTTCTCGATTTCATTCGCTGGCTTCTTTCCCACAGGGATTATGAATGTCACATTGTTCGAATCCTGCATGTCATCAAATTTGTATGTCCAGTTGTGGCTGAACATGCCTATCAAGGTGCCATCTTGATATGCGACGCCATTGACTTTGTAATTGGAATCTTCCTGCAGAAGATCTACCTTAGATAGGTCCAATTTGGATACATCATCTTTCTCATAAGGGTAAGCTCTATAGAACTGATGGTTTGCTGCGCTCTCTTCGCCTGCAATGGCGAAACTGTATTTTCCATCCTGTGTGACTTCTTTTCCTGTGTCGATATCAACAAGCTTGAAGTTGTAGTTGAAGCTTCTTATCGGTTTTAAGTATACACTAATGATGCCTTTAGCCGTTTTGTCAAATTCTATCTGGCTCTCTATGTAACCTGGACCATTTGCGAGGATCAGGCCGCCACTGCATTGGGCTGGAACTTCAGTAGTGAGCTGATATGCGCCCGATTCATAGGTTGTCCCGCCAAGCGGACATCTGAAGCCGACACATTGGAAGCTCATGTTGATGTTGTTAAGCTCATAGCCTGTCCTGTCGTCGTAAGCATTGAAAGTGTACTTGTTCAGGCTCTTTATGTCACAGTAATCCTGGTTTATGGTGAAGCTCCTGTAATCATTGATGCTGTAATCCTGCCTGTCAGCCTTATTCGACCTTATTGTCACAGGCAGACCGAAATTGAATGTGAATCCTGCCCCCTGGAACGCGTCCTCATCCTTGATTGCTGTGAGCACGGGATAGCCTACATCATAAGTGAAATGATAAAGGTTCAGGCAGAGGAATGACAGTATGGCGCCGGCCTTCCCGGAATTTGACTTCAATGTCCTTCCGTCGCTAGGCCTTGCCCTTATGTTCATCGGCCAGCCATCCTCATATGTCAACAAAACTTTTAAGTCCTTGTAATCATTGTCGGTCGGGTGCCAGAGGAAATGAGCGCGTTCATAAAGCTCATCGTTGATCTCAGTGCCCGTCTTGAATGGGATATAATCTGTGTTGTCGACCCTGACTCTAGGTAGATTATACTTCATCAGATCTTTGATCTCTTTCTCCACATCTGTGCGCTGCCAGATCATCCTGCCGCATTGGAATGTCAGATCTGTCATCGGCACGTCTGGGTCTATAGACATCATGTCAAGCGTCGTGTTCTCAAGGAATGTCTTTGTGTCTTCGTTTTCCGATATTTCTGTAGCTAGCCGGTGCATCTTCCTTAGCTTCACATCGACATCAGCTTTGAAGCCTTGCATGTCTGTCACAGTCCCTTTGTCCAGTGATGTTATCCTCAATGGATAAGTCAATATAAGATTGACGCCGTCGTCCCCTATCTTTGTGTCTATCTTTATTGAGCCTTGGGATACAGAGAATTGGTTGCTCAGCACGGTGAAATTCTGGATGCAGGCTGGCAGATTCTGAAGTACATAATCGTTTATCTCGGCTTCCATCCTGGGCACGCTCGGCACCCTGTTGTAGCCTTTGTAATACCACAATGGGACCTTTATGAGGCTTGCCTGGTCGACAGCGATGAATGAGTTTGGATCTGTCTTTATTATATTGGGGATGGTGAGATAGCCGCCCTGCATGCCTATCTTGATTATCGCCTCTTTCAAAAGATCCTTAGAGCATGATTCCACAAATGTCTTCACTGGCGCTGCCCCTCCTGTAGCTTCAGGCAGCCCAATCTTATCGAGAACCCTATATTTTAGGGCAAGGAAAAGCGCGATCGCCAACAAAAGTATCACACCAATCACTATAAAATTAGTTATCTGACTTCTCCTGGCCAAGCCTCTTTTACCCATACAGCAATTAAAAATTTGTTTATATATAAAGATTATTGTTTATAAAGAGAATAAATGTTTATAAAAGATTATCAATGGCGGTAACCCAGCTTTTTGATGGTTTTTACAAGCCCACCATGCAGCTTGCCGTTTGTCGCTATGAAATTATCCCACTGAAGGCTGTTTTGGGCGTAATCAAGCTTATCGCCGCTAAAATGGGTCATTTTACCGCCAGCTTCTTCAAGTATTGCTTGGGGGGCACAAGTGTCCCATTTGCTTGATCTGGGATTCGTCATTATGTACAAATCCGCTTCTCCATTGGAGATCAATCCTAATTTAAGCCCTATGCTCCCGATTTTTTTCCTTTTCTTGACTTTGATGTTATCGACTATGCTATCTAACTCTCTTCTTTCCTTGCTAATGTTCCTTGTTATGAGCGTGGAATCTGCAATCTTGCCGATTTTGGATACCTTTATCCGCTTTTTTATACCATTTTTAATCATAAATGCGCCTTTTCCTTTTTCTCCATAATATAATAAGTCTTTTGCAGGTGCATATACCACACCAAGAACAGGGACAGCATCTATGCATAATCCTATCATGACAGAAAAATCTTTCTTGCCTTCGATGAAGCTTTTTGTGCCATCTAAAGGGTCAATTATCCAGACCCTGCCGGAATAGCTTGAAGGGACATCAAGGTTTTCCTCAGAAAGTATCCTGTCTTTTGGATATAACTTCTTCAGTTCAAGCCTTATGTATGCGTCTGACTCTTTGTCTGCTCTGGTAACAGGATCAAATCTATCTCTCTTAAATTTAACCTTTATACCTTTCCTGAAATATTTAAGGGTGATTTTTCCTGCATCCTTGGCTATTTTTATTATCTCTTCCACAGTTTGGTGATATTTTATAGGTATATTTAATATTATGCCGAGCTTCTTCCTATATATAGAAATGTTTAAATATGGAAGCGATGTGATTCAAATAAGATAGTGGTTGATTGTGAATAAGCTTAAAATTGGATTGGCTTGCAATTTAAAGCCTGATGGCAAGCATCTGAACGGGAAGTCAGCTGAATTCTATGCTGAATGCGATTCTCCTGAGACTGTGGAATCTGTGAAAAAAGCTATTGAGAGCTTCGGAAATGAAGTCATAATTATTGACAGCACCCAACCGAAAGAGTTCATAAAACATCTTTTGGCCGCCAATTTTGACATCATATATAATGTTGCAGAAGGACTCATCGGAGAGAGCAGGGAAAGCTATGTTCCTGCGCTTTTAGACATGCTTGAAATCCCTTATACTGCTTCAGGAGTGCTTAGCCTCGCTGTTACGTTAAACAAGGCAAGGGCAAAAGAAGTTTTGAGCGCATATAACATAAAGACTGCAAAATTCTTCGTCTGGGGAGGAAAAAATGACATAAAAGTCCCGGGCAGCATGAGATTCCCGTTGATGGTGAAGCCGCTGTATGAAGGAAGCAGCAAGGGAATCAGAGATGATTGTGTTGTCAGGGATGATAAGGAGCTTGAAGCAAAAGCAAACGAGCTCTTCATCTTTTTGAAAGAACCTATACTGGTTGAGGAATTCCTTGAAGGGAGGGAATTCACTGTCGGCGTCCTTGGAAATGAAAATCCCATAATCCTCCCGATAGTGGAGATTAATTATGATGACCTGCCGAAAGATGCGAACAGGATCTACAGCTTTGAGGCAAAATGGATATGGGACACAAAAGACAAGCCGCTTGATATTTTTTCGTGCCCTGCAGAATTGGATGATGCC
>JAGVOV010000157.1 GCA_020052545.1 archaeon
TATTCACTGACTAGGCAAGCCCAATCCTCTGGAGAATCTTGTTCTTGTCAAATGTCTCAATATCCTCATAGCCCTGGCCGATGCCAAGGTAGATTATCGGCTTCTTCGTCACGTAACTGATGCTCAATGCCGCGCCGCCCTTCTCGTCAACATCAGATTTTGCCAGGATTATCGCATCTATGGTAACGGCGCTATTGAACTCCGTCCCTTGCTCAACACAGTCGTTCCCTGTGAGGCTGTCGCCGACATATATCTTAAGGTTTGGCTTCGTCACCCTTATCACTTTCTTCAATTCATCCATGAGGTTTGTGTTGCTGTGCAATCTTCCCGCGGTGTCTATAAGCACGACATCAAGGCCATGTGCCTTGGCATAATGTATCGCGTCGAAAGCGACAGCTGCTGGATCAGAGCCATAATCATGCTTGATCATCTTCACATTCAATTTGTTTGCATGCTCCTCAAGCTGCTGTATCGCTGCCGCCCTGAATGTGTCAGCTGCCGCGATGCAGCTTGTGAGCTTGTGCTTCTTGAGCATATGCACTATCTTAGCTATCGTTGTCGTCTTTCCAGTGCCGTTGATGCCGACAAAGACGATGACGTAAGGGCGATCCTTGCTCGATTTTATCTTTTCCATAAGATCAAATCCTTCAACATCAAACAGCTCATTAACACTTTTCTTCAATGTCTCTTGGATGGTGTCTTCTAATTGGCCCCTGAAGACTTTTGTGTCGACAAGCTCTTTCTTCAGGTCAAGCTTTATCTTCTCAATTACTTCAAAGGCTACATTGTTCTCGAGCATCATCATCTCAAAATCGTTGAATAATTCATTGAATTTATCGTCTGTGAGTGTCTTCTTCGTTATCGTCTCCTTCACTTTGGCGAAAAATCCCTGTTCTTCAGGCTCCGCTTCTGGAATTTTCTTTACAATAACTTCAGGAACTCTTTCCTCAATCCTCTCAGTCTCCTGCGCCTCAACCTCTTTTTTCAGTTCAGGGACAGCAGCTTTTTCTTCCTTCGGCTTTGAGAACAGCTTCTTGAAGAAGCTCTTTTTTTCAGGCTTTACTTCGGGAACTTCAACTTGCTCGGGGATTTTGGTTTCTTGAACAGGTTCAGCAATTTCAACAATTTTTTCCTCAATCCTCTCAATTTCCTTCTCCAGTACAGGAACAATAACTTTCTCAACAATCTTTTCAGGAACCTCTTTTTCAATCCTCGCAGTTTCCTGCGTCGTTTCTTTCTTCTGCTCAGAAATGATCTTTTCTTCCTTCTTCGCTGGAAATTTTTCCTTCGGCTCAACTTCCTTCTCAGAAACAGGCTCCTTTACAGGCTTTTCCGGTTTTTTCTCAACTGGCCTTTCAATTACTTTCTCTTCAGCCTCAGTCTCTTTCTTGACCGCCTTGGAAAAGAGGGAGACTGCGCTCTTCAGCTTGTCTTTCAGGAAATTAAACATTTTCGGTCATGTCGATAAGCTCCTTCTCAAGAGCTCCAGCTTTCATCATGCTCTCCTGCAACTGCACGCTTATCGTGTCGTGCTGCTGATGTATCTCCTTCAATTGCTCATTCATCAGCTGCTGGGTCTCTTCAACGCTTTTTTCCACATTCACATTGAAGCCGACATTGACCTGCAGCCTTTTTGTGTCTTTCACAATTGCCTTGACGAAGATGCCATTGCTCACAGGAACAAGAATTTCCGTGCCTTCCTTGACATCCTGAACATCGTCCAGCGCATCTTTGATGGCCATTATCTCATCTATCTGACCTTCTAGTGTCTGGAGATGCTTCTGTATTTGTTTTATCTGCTGGTCCAGCATCTGGAATTCGAGGTATTTTGACTGCATCTCTTTTTCATCCATGATATCACCTTTTCAGGAAACCCAAAGCGCGGTCTGCCTGGGCTATCTCGATGCCGCTCGATAATTCTCCTACTATGAGGCCAAATGAATTTGCCAATATGCCGCTCCTCAAGTACGGATTTCCCATGTTTATCGTGCCGGTATCTATGTCCACATTCAATAAATCCTGCAGCGCCTTGAGCTCATGATCGCTTATCTCATTGTGGACATAGCAGCCTTTGTCGTTGACTGCAGCAAGGCTGCCCACATTCTCAAATCCTGATATCTTGCCCATGTTCACCGGCACATTCAGCGCTTTTTCGATCGCCTTCTGGGCATCTTTCAGGTAGCCTGGGTTGATCATGCAGCCGTTGTCATTCACGACAATATTATTGCCGAGCGCTGTCAGCTTGGTCTCAATTATTGTAAAAGGGATATTAAGCTTCTTCAGCTGCCTTATCTCATGGTCAAATATGATTCCAGGGACGAGAAGCATGCTGTTGTTTCCGGCGCAGAAAGCGCCTATCATGGAAGTCCCGGCTATGGATATGCGGTGCACAGGGACTTTCAATATCTTATGTATTATGTCCTCTTGTTGCTCAGACACCTCATGGCTTATAAGACAGTATTTATCCGTGGCATAGCCGTAAAGGCCTATGTTCGGATTCCCATTTATGCTCAACCTATCAAGGTGCCGTATCATTCTTATTAGGAAGAGAAGTTTGTTTATAAAGCTTATAGTCAATCGATAGGCTCAGTAGGCTTTTCTTCTGGCTTGGGTTTCACAAGGATTATTTCTATCTCGCCAAAGTGCTCCTGCTGCTCCAGATCCACCTTCCTCTGGTTGGCAAGATGCAGCAAAGGGTTGAAGATTATGATCTTCTCCTCTTTTGTCGCTTCTTTTGGCACCAGCTTACTGAATGTCAGCTTCTCATTGTTGCCAAGATAATGATTCATTATTTCCTGCAGCACATTGCCTATCTGGATGTTGATGTCGATGAAATTCTTCGGCACCTTGACTTCCGGCGCTTCTGGGATGACATGGAACCTTCTCCTGTCCTTGACTTCCAAAGCCTTGTTAAGGGCGTTGATTAAATCATAGATCGAAACTTTCCTCTTCCTAGGCTGCGGCGTCCTCGGGACCAACTGGAAGTCTTCAGGTCGCTTGACTTGCTGCTCCTGCTCTAATTCATCATAGAACTCTTCCTCAGTCTGCTCGCTGCTCGCTATCAGCCTGTCTAGCGCGGTCAAATCTTCCTCTAACATGCGCTTGGACTTGATTCTCAATAGGATTGCCGCTGCCAAGACAACTTTGCCTGAGATCCTGAAGTCTATGCTCTGCAAACTTCTTACTGCCTCGACAAACTTTGACGCTAAGGTGGAGATATTGATGTCCCAAGGGTCCATCTTCTCCTGCTTGACAAGCTCATGGATGATGGTCTGCCACGTAACCTCATCCTTGTTGACAAGCATGTCAAACAATACATCTTCATGCTTCCCTCTTTCTGTCTTCGGAAGCTCTATTTTATCGGCCATAAGATGCTATCAGGGAAGATGTTATTTATACTTTTCTAGAAATCCGTTGGCTTTGAGAAATTCCTTTATGTCCTTCTCAATCCTTTTCGGTTCCTTAAATACATCAAAATGGCCAACGCCCTTCAGCACTATGAGCCTGCAGTCACAGGCTTTTTTTGCGAATTCAATGCTCCCTTTCAGCGGCACATTCACATCTTTGTCGCCATGCAGGATTAATATCGACATGCCAAGCTTATGTGCAACCTTGTATGCATCATTCTTCAGGCCGTCCAGGCAATAAGAATATTTCAGCTTTTGCACGCCATTCTTCTCTTTTTCTATGGTATATCCTCTCTTCTTCCATTCCTGAAGCGCTTTTTTGTTATATTTGGGCTGATATCTCATATTGGTCACAGGGCACCCCAAGATAAGCGGGGAGATATTCCCCTCCAAGGCAGCAATGATTGCAGCCCAGCCTCCAAGGCTGCCGGCCATTGCTCCAATCTTCCTGAAGCCTCGCTTTTTCGCGTATCTTGCCGCAGCCTTGATGCTCTCTGCAGCCTTTGTCACTGTGAGATTCGGATATTTTCCTTGGCTCTCTCCATGGCCATACATGTCTATGTTAAGGGTCGAGATCCTGTTCTTGTCGAAGAATGGCAGGAGGTTGTTAAGCGCAGTGTCATCTTTCGTTGAGCCTTTGCCGTGAGTATAAATCAATATGCTACTGTCACCAAAATCTCTCAATATGCCGCAGACCCTTCCATACTTGCTCGGAAAGAATATTTTTTTCATTTGGAATGGGCACGCAGATTCCCACATAAGGGCCTTGCCCTTATCAACCCACGTGCTTTTCGCTCCGCTCAAGAGCACTAAATGGGCCCGCCCAGATTCGAACTGGGGACCTCCACCGTGTGAAAGTGACGTCATAACCGCTAGACCACGGGCCCCTGAGCTCAAGACATTTTTGCTGTTTTATAAAACTTATGGAAAATTAAGATTTTATTAATTGATAAATCCTCAATCCTAAGTACATAATTTCGCTTAGCTCATGGGTTTTTTCAAAACCTTTACTGCGTCGTTGCTGAGCATAAACGTACTTGGGTTTTTGGAGGAAAAATCTTATAAATATCATAGCAATCCATGCTTTTATGCCAGAGATTAGCGAAAGAGCGAAGAAACTGCCGGGAAGCGCTATAAGGAAATTCATACCCTTAGCGCTGGAGCTTGAGAAGAAAAATGTCCATGTCTATAGATTAAACATAGGCCAGCCTGATGTCCCGACTCCAAAAAGCTTCTACAAAGCTTTGAAAGATTTCAAAAATCCTGTTGTGGAATATGAGCACAGCGCAGGCAACCTTGGCTTGAGGCGGGCAATCTCAGCTTATTACAAGAAGCACGGCATAGATTTCTCAGAAGGGGAGATAATTGTCACGGCAGGCGGCTCTGAGGCTTTGATAATAGCTATGGCGATGGTGTGCAATCCAGGCGATGAAGTGATAGTGCCGGAGCCTTACTACACCAATTACAACACATTCGCTATGCAGAACGGCATCAAGATTGTAGCTTTCCAGACAAAATTAGAGGAGAATTTCGCTATAAAAGATATTTCATCGATAGAGAAGCTTGTGACAAAGAAGACTAAAGCTATATTATTCAGCAGTCCAGGAAACCCGACTGGCACGGTGATGTCAGAGCAGGAGATAAGGAAGATAGCTGATGTCGCGAGAAAAAACAATCTTTTCGTGATAAGCGACGAGCCGTACAGGGAATTCTGCTATGAAGGGAAGAGCTTCAGCATCGCGCAATTGAAAGAGATAGAAGAGAATGTCATAGTTGTCGACACGATAAGCAAGCGCTATTCTGCATGCGGCGCCAGGGTAGGATGGATAGCTAGCAAGAACAAGAAAGTTATGGAAGCCGCGCTGAAATTCGCGCAGGCTCGCTTGAGTGTTGCTACTGTGGAGCAGCTGGCTGCCAAGGCGATGATTGAAGAGGGAGACAAGGAGATAATGAGGGCGAAGAAAGAGTACGATGAAAGGAGGAAGTTCGCCTATGATTCTTTGACAAAAAATGGAATAA
>JAGVOV010000042.1 GCA_020052545.1 archaeon
ATTATCAGGCCTTCAAGGACGTGGCTTCTCTCCTTTGCCTTCTGCAGCTCAAATTGGGTCCTTTTCCTCACAACATCTTTCCTGTGCCCAAGGAAAGCATTTATCATCTCCTTGATGTTCAGCACTTTAGGCTCATTGTTGATCAGGGCAAGATTGATGATGCTGAATGTCGTCTGCAGATTCGAGAAGTTCATCAGTTGATTCAGTGTTATGTTCTCATCGGCATCTTTCTTGAGCTCTATGACGACACGCATGCCTTCCCTGTCTGACTCGTCCCTTATGTCGCTTATCCCTAGGATTTTCTTGTCCCTCACAAGATCTGCAATCTGCTCTAAAAGCATCGCCTTGTTCACCTGATATGGGATCTCTGTGATTATGATCTTTTTCCTTCCTTTTACTTCCTCAACTGTTGTCCTTGCCTTTACTTTCACCTTGCCTCTGCCTGTGGCATATGCTTCCAGTATGCCGCGCTTTCCCGATATTATCCCACCAGTAGGAAAGTCTGGGCCTTTGACATATTCTGCTATCTCTTTTATCGCGATCTCCGGATTTTCTATCACCTTGATGATTGCATTGCCTATCTCTGTCAGGTTATGCGGCGGGATGTTTGTAGCCATCCCGACTGCTATCCCTGAACTGCCGTTCAAAAGTAGATTAGGCATTTTTGATGGAAGAACCGAAGGCTCTTTGAGGCTGCCATCGAAGTTGTCCGTGAAGCTGACAGTCTCTTTGTCAAGATCCTGCAGCATCTCTTCCGAAAACCTGTTCAACCTTGACTCTGTGTAACGCATCGCTGCCGCTGAATCGCCATCAACGCTGCCAAAGTTTCCCTGGCCATCGACAAGCGTATATCTTAATGAGAAGTTCTGTGCCATCCTCACCATGCTGTCGTACACTGCCATATCTCCATGAGGGTGATATTTTCCAAGCACCTCTCCGACAATCCTGGCGCTCTTCTTGAATGGCTTGTTGTGCAGCATGCCCATGTCATGCATTGCATAAAGAATGCGTCTGTGCACAGGCTTCAGGCCATCCCTTGCATCAGGCAAGGCCCTTGAAACTATGACTGACATAGCATAATCAAGGTAGCTTGATTTCATCTCATGCTCTATCAAGCTTGGTACTATTTTGCCGAATTCCTGCTCAGAATTTTCCATACTTCTCGATAGACTGAAGCCTTGCTTTAGTTATAAAGGTTTGCTTTTTTGATATGGCTTTATAGAGCTTCTAAAGGCATTATAACCAACTTATAGACTTTGGAGTTTTTTTATATTTTCACTTATTTTGAAGCTGAAACCGCAATATACACAGGATTTCCTTTTGCCGGCAAGATGCATCGATTTTGCCTGGTAATTCATGCTGTTGCTGCATTTGGGGCATCTTAGAACCATCATCTTTTCTTCTTCGCTATCTTCTCAAGCCCTTTGAGGATTTCCTTTTCTTCGCCTTTTTTTCAATTGGTTCTTCAATCTGCTCAGCTGCCGCCTGCATCTCCTGAGCCTGGACAGACATGCCGAGCATCTCGGCTTCAGCCTGTATCTCTGCCGCCTGTTCTGTGGGGTCTGCCGCTGGCTTTGAAGTCTCCTTTTTCATAGGTTCTGGCATTGACAGAGCTTCTAGCTCTTTCTCGATGTCTGCTGTATCGTCTTTTGTACCCTGAACCAAATCTATGTTGACACCTTTGAACAGCTTCTGTAATCCTTTCTCGTCATGGACATCAAAATAATCATAGAATTTTTCACTTAGTTTTATCTTCCTGCTTCTGCCAGATCTTTCAGTTGTCAGAAAGCCCATCTCCTCAAGCTCTTTTATGTGGTCATACGCCTTGTTAGTCCTTATCGCGATTACCTCGCTTTGCAGTATGGGCTGCTTCCATGCTATCACTGCCAATGTCTCCATGACTGTCTTGCTCAGTTCTGTGTCAGCGACAATGCGTTGCACTATCTGTAAATATCTCTCGCGCACGGTCATCTTCCAGAAATCCCCTTCCTGCACAACCATTAAAGCGGCATTCCTCTGATCATAATCTTTCTGCAGCCCCATCAAAGCTGCCTCCACTCCTTGTTTGTCCCTTATCCTTATAAGGTTCATTATTTCATCGAAAGATATTTTTTTGCCAGCAGAGAAAAGGATAGACTCGACTTTGTTCTTGAAATCATAATCGCGCTGCTTCATTTTAGCCTGAAAATATCACCAGATTTCTCCACTATGCCTTCCTTGATCAGCTCATCAGCAAGCTCCTTCAGAAGCTTTTCCGGGACACCTGTGAAATGGGTGATATCTTGTATCACCATCTCCTGCTTCGCCAGGCACACTGTGATGGAATTTTTCACTATCTGCTTCCCATTCTTGTTGAGGATGAAATTTTCCTGTTTCAGCTTCTTCATTTCCTTATCTACTATGTGCATCCTTGTCGTTAGTTCGTTGAAAAAAGACGATAATTCCTGTGATTTGAAAGTCACGTCTTCCGGCTCAATGATCTCGATGCTTGCCGGCAGGAAGTCGAAGCAGAACCAGGCGATGTGCTGCGCATCAGCCACCCTAACCTCAAGCTCCACATAGCTGCTGAACATAGTCTCATGTTGCTCAGGCTCTTCATAGAACTCTTTGACGACCTCAAATTCTGCCCTTGTCTTCAAATCTTCTATAACCTTCTTGAGCATCTCTTGTAGGTGTTCTTTTGGCCTGCCGAGCATCTCAACCACGGCAGCAAAAAGTATCTTTTTCTCATTATTCATAAGGATGCTGAGCTATTAAGGCTTTATATATCTATCGCCTATTTTTTCTTGAAGAAATGCATTGAATAGCGGTGCAGGAAATGCCTGTGCATGAATTTCTGCACAAAATAATTGGCAAACATAAGTATTACTGCCATCGCGATTATTGTCCAGATTCCTGAAAGGGATTCAAGCAGCCCTGTATTGAATATCATCGTCTTTCTTAGCATGTCCCCAAATATGACAAATGGATTGAAGCTGACGAGACTCTGGACAGTGGGAGGCATAGACTCAAGAGGGATGAAGACGCCGGAAAGGAACAGCATTATGCTGCTGATAGATATGGCTGCTAATGTCGCCGTTTCCTCGGAATTGAAGATGAACCCAATGAGCATCCCCACGATGATGAACAGGAATATTGCCAGGAGCGTGATAAAAAAGATGCCGAAGAATGATGAGGCTATGGAAACTCCGAAGAAAATCGATGATATCGCTATTATGATTATAGATTGCAGGATCAGGATGAAGAAGCTCGATATGAAATTGCCAATCATGAACATTATGTCGCTTGTCGGGCTCATGAAATTCCTGAAATGCGCCTGTGATGTTTTTTCCGTGACTATTATTGTTGAGGATATCAAGATACTGATGAACATTATCACCATTATGATAAGGCTTGGAAGCAGGAGGTTCAGGTTGGTCTTCTCCGAGACAACATTCGATCTTGTTATCTTTATCGGATTTACAATAGTGTTGACATTTGTCACTTCAGTCGACTGTATATTGCCCACTATCTTCTGCCTCGAACTCTGTATCTTTGATATTGTTGCGGCATTCTCAGACAAAGTTTTCTGCAGCAGGCTTATCTGGCTGCCCACATCGACGTTGGCTTTCTTGGCATTGTCAAATTTTGCCCTGACATCCGCAAGATTTGCGTTTACGCTTCCTACAAGCCCGTTGATCTTCTGCTGCAGCCCGGATGCGCTTTGCTGGGCGCTTGAGAAATTAGAGGACATCAAAGATGATGTGCTGCTTAGAGTTGCTTGAAGAGTTCCGAGCGAAGCAATTATGCCGTCTATCGCCTGCTTCTTATCACTGCTTATGTTCCCTGATTTAAGGCCTGAAAGGCTTGATTTTACTTGGTCTATGCTGGTTATTGTTGCCTTTATCGAGGCCTGCGATGAATTTTGCAGCCCGGATATGACGTTGCCGATGTCGCCAACGGCACTATCTAAATCCCCGCTGCCGTAGTCAGGGACATTGAAATCAAGGTTCAGGTTTTTCAATGTCGTTTCTATCTTTCCTGAGCTTTCGTTCACTGCGCTGTTGTCGGTAGAAAGGCTTACCATGAATGGTGTTGATGCAGTCATTTCATTCTGGGTTTCCTGGAGCTTGTTGATGATCACTTGTGTAAGGTCTTTGCTTATCTGTGTGCTTTTTACTTCCACTTTCGACGATATCGCGTCTTGTATAGCATAGGCAAGGTTGACTTTTGTGTAGTCTATCTGCAGCTCTATCTCGCTCTGCCTGTCATTCCTTATCTCTAGGTCTGCCGGAAATATTACACAAGCGTGCATTGTCCCCTGCTTTATCGCCTCCACACACAGGTTTTTTGAGTTATATTTGACAATGTTGAACTTTTGGTCTTTTAATGCATCGACAAAAGAGTTAGAGACGCCAGAATACCTGTCTGAGTAAACGCCTACGTTAATTGAGCCCTGGCCTGTCGTGTTGAAAGCCACTCCGACAAGGAGGATTATCAATAAAGGCCCCAGGATTATTATCAGGGCCGAGCTTCTTGAGCGCAGCAGAAGCTTTATGTTCTTGGCCATCATGCCCATTATCTTGCTCATTTTCCACCTTTAGACATGAATGTCTCGAAGGCTTCCTTGAGCGAAGGCCTGTCTATTGCCAGCATCAATGTCTCAGTTCCCCAATCTTTGAGCTTGTGGAGTAAGTAATGCACTACCTCATCAGGCTTCTGCGTATATATTATGAGCTTTGTGCCCCTTATCTTGAATCGGTCAATCTTCAGCTCTTTCAGCTTTGAAAGATGCTCCGTCACTTCCTTGTAATCCGCTTTCTTCGTCTCCAGGATCACTTCCATATAGCCGGCATATAGATTTCGCAGCTCTGATGGGGTGCCTATCTTGACTATCTTTCCATCATGGAGTATTCCAACCCTGTCACACAGAGTCTCTATCTCCGAGAGGAAATGGCTTGAGATTATTATTGTCGTGCCTTTTGCGTTGATCTTCTTGATCATCTGCCACATCTGCTCCCTTAATATTGGATCTAAGTCTGCTGTGGGCTCATCAAGTATCAATATCTGCGGATTATGAATCAGTGCGCATGCAATATCGAGCCTTTTCTGCATGCCGCCGCTCAGATTTTCTGCCTTGACTGCTGAAGAGGCATTGAGCCCCATTATCTTTAGCAGCATCAACGCGTTGTTTTTCCTTATGTCATCAGGAAGGTCATAGAGCCTGCCGAAGTAGTCAAGATTTTCAGAGCATGTCAGCCTCGGGTAGAAGCTCGGCAGCTGGGCAGCGAAGCCAAATGTCTTTTTTGCCTCATTTGGGCCATCTGCTATGGAGACTAGGTCTTCCTCGCCAAGCCTGAAGAAGTGTTCCAGCCTGTACTTCACGTCTCCCTTGTCTGGCTCATAGAATCCGACCATTGTGTTTAGAAGCGTCGTCTTGCCGCTGCCTGA
>JAGVOV010000023.1 GCA_020052545.1 archaeon
CGCGACATCCGCTAAAGTCGCCTCAGGGCTTGTGTCAAGCAGCGCAAGCAAAGGTCTCATCACCCTTTCAGGCACGCCATCCATGCCTCTGAGCGTGAACCCTTTTTTCCTCTTATCCTCCACAAACTGGCAGGCGGCATCTAGGTATGCTCTCAATCTTGATTCCTCAAGCTTCGACTCAAGAGAATGTTCCTGCAGTGCGCTGTAGCTGCTGTACAGCTCCGCTTCTTTCGTCTTGAGCATGGCCCTTGCCATAGATTCATACGGCAGCTTCATGCCAAGTATCTTTAATGCAGTCAGGGCAAGGCTCCAATCATCTCTCCTCTCGGCTTTCTTCATGTCAATATCGATTATGGAATCTGCGTCATTGAGGAACTTAAGATGGGTCGCTATCGCTTCAGGGCTGCTGTAAGAAAGTGTCGTGACGCTTGCCCCGTATTTCTGCAGCTCTTCCGGGTGCTCAAAGTCGAGATGCAGGCCAAAGTCTATCACTTTCATTATGTGCCTGAAGTTGCCTCCATTGTCCGGCAGAAACTCCATCAGCGTGTTCTCAGGCTTGATGTCATTATGCATGATGTTGTGCCTTCTCATCTCAAGCATGAATTCAAACAGCTCAGTCACATAGCCGAGCTTGTGCCTAACCGGGAGATGCCTCAGCTTTGCCGCGATCTCCGCCTGCTTTTCGTCCAGCGCCAAGGAATCGTTGAATATGTCCTCAAGGCTCATTATATGCCCGGCAAAGAAATCATCTGCCGTCAGGTGCCTCTTTTCCTTCGCTCTCTTGGATTCTCTGCCTGTGCTCATGGAGAAATAGAAAAAACCGTCATCTTCCACAAGGTCATAGAGTGTCGGTGTCCTCTGGAATTCTTCGCTCTCCAGTTTTCTGAGCGCCCTTGCCTCATGATACATAACTTCTTTCCAATAATAGCTTGGCTTCGTGAATGTCACTTTGTCGCCGGAATCCTTCATCTTGACATTGCCGAATATCTTGATCGCTTCGAGCCAGTCTATGCCTTGCCGCAGGCCAAGGGCAATCAGTCCTTGGCCGCCTTGCTTTCTGCTTGGCAGGAATCCAAGTATCTTATGCTTCCCCAGGATGAGACTGCCCTCCTGCTTCGGAAACTCTATAGTGTCCATGTCATAGCTCCTTCACCATCAAGTCTGAATAAGTATCGCGCACCAGCAGCACCAATGATTTCAGGTGGTGGTACATCTTAGCGTCTCCGCATTTCTCAAGTGAAAGCTCTATCTCATGCGCAAGAGCAAAGAAAGAATTCATCTTCTTGACGGAGAATGAATTATTTGTCATATAAAGCATGTAGAATATTTCCTTTGATTTCTCTATCAGGGCCAGCTGCCTCTTCGCTGCCCTTGGGTTTTCCGCGGCATAAAGAGCTAAGCTTTTTATCTCGTCTCCGATCTTCTCAAGCTTGTCGATGATGCTGTAATACGAAGTTGATTTGTAGTCGACAGCGTTCTTGTTCACTATCCTCTTGCATATGTCTGTCTGGTCATTTATGGTCCTGTCCCTCGTGGCAAATTCCTCTGCCATCTTTGCTGTCAGGCTGCCTTCTCTGAGCGCAGAAGTGAATTCTTCGATGGTCCGGTATATGTGCTTTATTATTGAGCTGGTCATGTTCTGCAGCGACTCAGCATCAAAATTAGAGATGGAGGAATGCACTATCACGCTTGTGTCATCCTGCATGCCAGGCTCCTCATACATCTGCAGCTTTCCGTCCCTGAGTATATCCCTGACTAATTTTGCCTTGTCCCTGTCTGAGCATATCAGGCTGAACTTGTTCAGGCCTTGCCTGAATAAGGCGCCAAGGATCTTGTCCAATAGCTTCCTTGCCTCAGTTTGAGTCGAGAATTCCGATATGTCGACAGTCTTGGCCATCAGCACCGGATTGATGCACATTATCATCAGCGATGAGCCCTGGTTCAGCACTTCGATCTCCTGACCGCTCTTGAGATTATTGGTTCTCACAAAATTTTTCGGCAGGCTTATCGCGAAGCTGCTTCGTCCTACTTTAAGCACATTCCTTTTCATTTTTACCCCCTTTAAATACCGAAATAATTACTTTAGTTATTGTAAGTACTATAATTTTATTTAAATATTTTACTACGCCCGCATAGGTGGCCACTATGCTTGAACAGAAGTTGGGGAAGCTTCGGATTCTGACAATAGAAGACGATGCCATGGATCTTGAGATGCTGACAAGGTTTCTCTCTCTGAATGGGATTGAATCCATCCAGAAGAATGTCCAGACAAGGGAAGAATATGTCAAGGCAATAGCTGAATTCAATCCTAGCATAATCCTGGCAGACTACAATCTTCCGCAATTTGACGGTATGTCCGCCTTAAAGATCCTGAGGAAGGATGATTCAGACACGCCATTCATCTTTGTCACCGGGACGATGGGTGAGGATATAGCTGTCGAGACGATAAAGCAAGGCGCGACAGATTATGTCCTGAAAACAAACATAACAAGGCTGCCTGATGCCGTGAAGAGGGCGATAAAGGAAGCAGAGGAGAAGACAAAGAGAGAAAAGGCTGAGAGGCTGCTCAACACAGTCATAAGCAATTCACCGATAATATTCTGGACTCTTGACACCAATGGGGATTTCACCTTCTCCGGAGGCAACGGATTGAATGATCTTGGCACCAAGCAGGAGGATGTTATAGGAAAATCTGTTTTTGATGTCTATTCAGGATTTCCCGAGATAATGGACCATAACAGGAGGGCATTGAGAGGTGAAACTTTCA
>JAGVOV010000001.1 GCA_020052545.1 archaeon
AGGAACGACATTAGGCGCGACCGCACCTCAAAGGCCTTTGATTAATATTATTGGCTCATGCGTCGCATATGACACGATGCAGTCTGGAGATGATCATTGCACGGCAATCTGCAATGAGAATGGCTGCCAGGGCACGGGCAGCATAAAACGCATAGACCAACTCGCTGATGCGAGCAATTGCGAATGCATAGAGCCTACAGGAAGCAAGAACACAGTCACAATTAACATTGATCAGTGCAAAGATTACAAAAAAAGCTATGATAACTGCAAGCAGAAATGTAATGGTAGGTTCAGTTGTGGTGAATTTGAGGTGCTTAACGGTATTATGGATAAGGGCGGGAATTGTGGATGCTATAAGGATTCAAATACCTGGATCAATTCAAATTATTTTGCTGAGGGAGGAACGTGCAGCTCGATACTCAGCGATGATGGCCTAAAATGCAACAATGACTGCCAAACTGCTGGCTGTATCGGAGGGGCAATGCAAGAATATCAGAATGACCCATCTAAATGTATCTGTACCTTGAAGAATCCTCCAGCGACAACTGAATCAAGGCCTTTGAGCTACATAATCGGACCGGACGGCAGCGACAAGACGGGATGCGAGCTTTCAGAGTCCCAATGCTTCACGAACCTTCTTTCAACACCATCATGCGCGACGCCAAGGGCGACAGGCGAATGTTACATGATGAATAATTTCTACCTGAACAACGGTCCACAGTCAGGAAAATATTATCATGTGTCATCAACGTCAACGGTTTATGGTCTTAGCTATGATTCCTATCCTGCATGCATGTCAAAAAATACAAATTGCGCCGATGTCTGCACTGGTGAGAATGAATGCAAAGACACATGCTCTTCCGGAAAAGGGACAACCTACACTGACGCTTTCAAAGACGGCAAATACTGCTGCAAGAAATCGACAGCAACAACGATTCCAGAATGCTTCATCGGCATACCAAAATGTGTTCCAGGAAAAGATGAGATGTGTAAGTTCACAACAATACCATTAAGCATAACTTATTTTAATGATGGGCTATCTGGCAAGACATTGAGCAGCAGCAAATATTATTATGGATATCTCCCGATAGAATATTCAACATTTGAAGCTTGCACACAGTCAAACAAGGCTTCGCTGACATGCCAGCAGGCATGCTATGGCAGCGATAAAGACTGTTATATAACAGCATGTGACTCTAGCCATCCTGCCACAGATTCTCCTGGGCCTTACAGCAACGGCTTCTACTGCTGCTACAAGAGCGAAGAAGCGAAGCAGAGCGCCCAGACTGGGACAGGAACTGCAGGGACAGGAAAATGCGGAGAACCTAAAGATCCATCAGTAACAATAAGCAAAGACATGATCTCTTATGAATGCGGAGATGTCAGCGATTATAATGATGCTGCAAACAGCTGCAAATCTTATACTTATTACACGACCGATGTCAGCAAAGCGTGCGCTGGCGGCAACAACATCAAGTGCTGCCTGAAAGACAAGAAGAAAGCAAATGCTGGCACTTCTCCTGGAACAACACCAGCGACCGGGCCCCAGACACAACAGACATGCAACGACGGATGCTGGAACAAAGAATGCAAGAATACTATTAATGCTGCAAACGGATATAAACACGGAATCTTCGAAAGCGGCGCATGCTTCTGTTATGTAAAGCCAAGTTATACTGAGAAAAAGCCTTATTCGAGCGTCAGCCAGGGATGCGAGCCGGATAAATCAGTGACGCAGCTGTGCTGCGAAGGGCCTTCTGGCACAAGTCCATTGTTCCAATGGAAGATAATAGAATATTCTGCCGGCATCACCAATGCACGATGCCCGCAAAGCTGGATATGGGTTGACAACAACAAATGCGGCGCAAAGCAAAGCTATACATGCACAGTGGACATTTCGACCAACATAGTCAACAAGGCAAGATACCAAAGGACTGCAGTCGTGATAAATGGTGTCTTTGGCGCTGACAGCACTCTTGCCACAACGAAAGAAGCCACAATCCCAGACTTATCGCGGACTTATGCTGTTACTGTGACTATGAGGAACATAGACTCAGGATCGGAAGTCAATGTCCCAGGAACCGTGAAATTTACGCAGGCAAATTGCAATGGGGCTGGATCAACCTCGGCAAAAATCAGCATTGACATGAGCGTCCTTGGATCGCAGCAAGTCAGCCAGACTGGCGACGCATGCTTCAAATTCGAGGATGTTCAAGGGACTTTGCCTGCTGGGGTGACTATCATATCAATAGCCGTGGCAGACAAGACTGCAGTGAAAGGCGGCAAGATAACCGGGCTTCCTGCCGGCGAGCAGGACGCAACGCTAAACTTTAAATTGAGCAAAGGTGCTATATTCGGCGAGCAGAAGATGGAATTGACTGAAGATGTGAATCGGGGTATCGGCGTCAGGATAACTGCAACAAAAGAAGAGTGTGCAAAATGAGAAAAATGATTGCCTTGGCCATGATGATGTTCCTGATAGGCATAGTCTTTGTCGATGCCGGCACAATAACGTTGCCAAGCGACCTTGGCCAGCAGATAGCAAATGCGATAATCG
>JAGVOV010000188.1 GCA_020052545.1 archaeon
AAAAATATAGAAAGAAGGTTATATTTCTTTCTATGCGCAGGTGCAGTAAAACGTTGCGCTGGTTGTTGTTGCCAGATCTGCGCTTGAAGCCGAGCAGCTCACTGGCCTGTAAACCTGCTGGCCGTTGCTTTTGATATTGGAGACTGCTGCCTGCACGCATATCCCATCGCCTCTGCAAACGCTGTTGCACGAGACGACTTCCGATAGTGCATTGTCGCTTCTCGCCACAGCAAGCTTTGTTATGACAACCGCTTTGTTCAGTATCTGCTTCACTACTTCTTCTGTGACATATTTTACACTCAATGCAGTTGAAACAGTGCTCTGGGCCTTGTCGCCGAGAGCTGTGCTGAATATCGACTGACCTGCCATATTCTTCCTCGGCACTGTTGTTGTGGTCGGGCATTTATAGATAGGGCACTTATTGCTATCAGACCTGCCAGTTGCGTATGCTCCGCTGCATGCAGGCTTCTTGCAAGCTGTTGCATTCACACAGGCCCCATTCTTGCAGCCATTCGGGCATCTGTAGTTTGTTGTGTTGACGTAACCATCCTTTGTGCAAAAGCCTTCTAGCAATAAGCTGTTGGAATCTGTTGCCGCCAGGGAGCATGTATCGTTAAATCTTGTTTTGCGAATGAGCCCGTATCTATCTGATGGTGAGGGGCGCGCCTTCCCGTAAACCGTGCCTTTGACATAATAATTCAGGCCGCCATCGGAGTCGGTGCAATTCACACTTGGATTTGAAGGGAGGCCAACTGCAGCTCCTGCAAAGTTTCTCCTTGGCACTGTTGTTGTGGTCGGGCATTTATAGATAGGGCATCTATTGCTATCATAACTGCCAGCTGTGTATGCACCAGTGCATGTCGGCTTCCTGCATGCCGCACAATTGAAGACAGCGTATTCATTCTGGCCATCTATTGTTGTGTAAGCGTAGCCGCCGCATGAGCTTTTCCAGGTGATCCGCGTGTTTTTTGCGCCTGTGACATTGACCTTGCAGGCGTTGATGACCCTTCCATATTGGTCCCTTGATGTTGAGCATCTGCCGTAGTCTGAGTGGCAGCTCTGGTTTGTCAGGGTATTGTTGAAGACGCATTTGACTGTCTCTGAGACTTTTCTTGTGCCGTTGACGACAAACTGCTTGAACATGTAATTGTTGTTCTGGTTTACGTCGGATCTTGCTCCCCTTGCAAAGACTGAGACTGAATGTACGCCAGGAGCAAAATAACTGGCAAACTTGTAGGTGATTTTGCCTCCGGCAGGCAAAGCCGAATAGTTAGTCGCGTTTGTGTAGTTTCCGTCAAACCCTGACAGGACAGTAAAAGTGTCTGAGCCGATTCGCCCTATATTAGCTATTGATGCTGTGAAAGTGACAAATGTCCGGCCATTTGAGTTGGAAGACTGGCTGATGGATTGACTGACAGTCAATGCTGTGACAGCCAGGTCTGCCTTGCTTGATGAACTTATCGCAGCGGATACAAAGACGCTGAACATTAACATCAAAAATATCCCAAGAACCATCTTTTTCATAATCTCGCCTCGCACAAATAAACCAACATTTAGTATACCAATGTGTATACTAATATAAATACCTTTCTAGCGTCTTAGAAGTTTAAGAAAAAAAAGGTTAGGAAGCACGGCGTTTAGTGCAGATATATCTCATCTTGACTTCTGGCAGTTGAATGTAAATCTTGACATTCGGTCGCGCATCGAAGCTCATTGTTGTTTCCGGCCTTGCTTCCTGATCGAGTTTCATAATCTTGCTGCTGCGAAGATTATACCTGGAATCCCTGTCCCATTACCGCTGCATGTGTTGTGCAACATGTCCTGGTATGCCGGATCCCGGTAGCTGCAGTGTTGGCTAATAAACTCATATGTCGCTACCAAACTGATGTTAGCGACCTTGTCTGCTATGTTCGTTCTCTTTGTCATCTTTGTCACTTCTTTCGTTGTTGCTCTTCATCCTGCGTTTACACGCAAGACTATACTAGTGTGGGAAGTTGTATATTAAAGTTAAGATTGATTATTTAGCTTTTACCGATAAATTTAGAATAATAATTAGGTATAATACTAAAAATAACCTAAAAAAGACCACTTATTCGGAAAAACAGAATAAATCACTTTGTGCCTTGAAAGTTTCCTGAATTGTGGGTTTCATTACCGCCTTTCATGTTGTCTAAGAAGGCCTGATACTCATCGCTTTTGTAATCCTTATTCATCGCCTTGCCATAAGTCTCAGTGTAGACAAGGTCCTCTATGCTCTTCTTGATCTCGGCTTTCTCATCTATGGATTCTGCCTTTTTCTTCTTCTTTTTCTCCTGCTTCTTCTCAGGCTCTTTAGATTTAGGCTCTTTAGAATCAGTTTCTTCCTCCATAAAGGTGGCATAATACATCCAAGAATATAAAATTTACGAAAAGAAAAAGAAAAGTTAGCGCGTCAGTATGTAGAGCGCCACTGCGCTCAGCAATATCACCAACGCCAGCCTCCTGATGGGGCTTAGCTTAGGCAAAGCCTTCTTCTTCTGTTTCATGAGCATCACTTCCAGGCAGCGCTGAATATTATTCCGGGCCTGCCTTTACTTCCGGTTCCTGACATGTTGCTTATCATTGCCTTATAGGTTTCACTATTATAGTTCCTCTTTATCGCTTCATGGTAAGGCAATGTAAACACTTCATTGATTTTTTGTTCCATCTCTTTCACCTTCTCTTCTAGCATGTCAATAACCTCCTGGTTATTGAGCACCATCGGAAATCTTTGATTTCCGAGGTATCAATCACCACAAAGCTTAGATTGATTCTGGAGAATAAGTAAGTTTTTGGAGATTTTTTATGTTTTACCGAAAGTTATTAATAGAAAATGACATAAATAAGACCATTATGGACAATATCTACAGGATTGCTGATCTTGATGAGGCCAAGAAAGTCAAGCTTGATGTCAAGGACAAAAAGATACTTACTCTTTTGAACCAGAACAGCAGGATGGCGTTGACTGAGGTCTCTTCTGCTGTGATGCTGTCAAGGGATTCTATAGCCTATAGGATAAGGCGGCTTGAGAAAGTTGGCGTGATACAAGGCTTCTTTCCCGTTATTGACTTCGCGCGACTTGGTTTCTACACATTCAGGATCTTTGTGCTGACAGAGGAGAGCAACAAGCTAAGGATAGAGGAATTCCTTGAATATATCAATACCCA
>JAGVOV010000140.1 GCA_020052545.1 archaeon
AATCTTCACCATATTGATCTAAAGTTAAAATAAATTTGTCAGATTCCATAAGTTCATTAGAAAATCTTTTTATATTGGCAAATTCCAAGTATTCTTCACGAAATTGATCATTCTTCAATATAATATCTATAAGATAATCTGGGTCTTTTGCATAAAGTAGCAGCCAATTTGAAACATTTGTGTCCTCATCACCATATTCTGAAAGTACGCATACTGTTATTGGCATAGAACCAGCTTGGACTTTATTATATTCTTTTATCCTATCATAAATTAAATCGCGAAGGTCAGGTAAATATATTTCTAAATCTTCCAATGTTTCAGCATAAGCATTTGGTTCTATATCTACCCTAACATCAAAATAATGCCTAGACCCCTCATAAGGCATGAGCGTAAAAAATAGTTTAAATTTCTTATCGCCTATTGAAAGAATAGATTGAAGGTCTAAACCATAGAAAATAGTTTCATTCAAATGCTGACTCTTAAGGAATTTGGAAATTTGTGTGTTTAATACGCCAAAATCAAAGTCTAGGTATGACATATTTGGATTTAAATCCGTTAATGGCTCATATTTGTAAATACAATATTTTGGGTATGTATTTTTTAGTCTGATACTAAATACAGAATATAGTTTGACGGCAGCTTCAAATCTATCAAATGTGATACCTGGGGCATAATTACTTTTGAATTTTATGAATAAACTCATTTTAACCTTCAAACACATAAATTGGCTTTGTCTTACATAATATTGCCTTTCCGTTTGGTGGTCCTGTTAGGACTTTACAGTTGTGCTCCTTAATAAATTTAGGCTTTAGGAATGTTGAACCTTTAATATTTGATAATATTATGTAGTCGATGTTGTTAGCAGGATTTTTCTGTTTTATTCTGTCGAAAGTATGTTCTAATTGGGTAATACCGTGCCTTGGATGTGTCCCACGACCTTGTGAACCTTTATCTTCCCATAATATACCAAACCTCTTACCATCAACACTGATTATGCAATAAAGATCACAGCAGTCACCAAGGAAAGGTATTTATAGGCTGCACAAAACCTTTGGATTATGAAGATTGGGGTTGTCGGCAAGGCAAATGTGGGAAAGAGCACTTTTTTCAAGGCTTTGACCTTGGCAGATGTGCTTATAGCCAATTACCCTTTCGCCACGATAAAGCCGAATGTAGGCTTTGGCCATGTGAAGCTCGATTGTGTTGACAAGGACTTGAACACCCAGTGCAACCCCAGAGAAGGATTTTGCGTCAATCATAACCGCTTTGTCCCGGTGGAAGTTGTCGATGTTGCCGGCCTCGTTCCTGGCGCCTATGAGGGCAAAGGAATGGGCAACCAGTTCCTTGATGACCTGAGGCAGGCGGATGCATTGATACATGTCATAGACTGCTCCGGCAGCACCAATGAGCTTGGAGAGCCGAAAGAGGCAGGCAGCTATGACCCGGCAGACGACATAAAATTCCTTGAGACTGAGCTCGATATGTGGTATCTGGGCATACTCCAGAAATCATGGGAAAAATTCGCAAAGCTTGTGAATCAGGAGAATCCTGAGATAGACAAGGCCATAGCCAAGCAGTTCAGCGGTGTCGGCGCTACAGACTTCATTGTCAGAGAAATAATGAAGAAAGAGGCCCTTTTTGACAAAAGAATAACGCTTTGGGATGAAAATGACATTAAGAATGTGGCCAGAGACTTAAGGAAAGCCACAAAGCCCATGATAATAGCCGCAAACAAGATAGACATGCCAATAGCGCAGGCAAATTTTGAGAGATTGAAGAAAGAATTTCCTGATTCCTTGATTGTTCCATGCTCTTCAGAATCCGAGCTTGCGCTGAAAGAAGCGGCAAAGCATGGCCTCATCAAGTATATCCCGGGAGAAAATGATTTTGAAGCTATCGGGCAGCTAAGCGAGAACCAGAAAATGGCTCTAGAATTCATAAGAAAGAACGTTCTGCAGAAATTTGGCTCTACTGGCGTCCAAGAAGTCATAAACGAGGCCGTATTCAGGCTGCTGAAGTATATCGCTATATTTCCCGGAGGCGTGAATAAGCTCACTGACCAGTATGGAAGAGTCTTGCCTGACTGCTTCCTGATGCCGCATAGCACAACAGCCCTTGACTTCGCCTTCAAGCTCCATACAGACTTCGGGAAAAATTTCATAAGGGCCATAGATGTCAGGAAAAAACTGCCTGTCGGCAAGGATCATGCCCTACAGCATCGTGATATTATTGAGATAATAAGCGGAAAATAAGGCAGATTTATCTGGCTTTTTCTCAATTTTTTATTGAAAACAAAAAGTATATAAATCTCAATATATCCAAAAAATCCAGATGAAGTTATCCGATCTTGCAGATTTGCTCGGCGTCTCAGTAGAACAAGTAAAGAGGATGCTGAATGAGAGCGACACCATAGAAATCAAGCTTTCTGACAAATCTGGCAAGTCTGACAGGGAAGACGGCAATATAGTGCTGATGCAATAAAAATTTAAACTAAGGCATTCTTAAGTTTTACATGAACGAGATAATCAAGCAGGACATTCTTTTTGTGCTCAAAAACGTCGTGAAGTCGCTCAGAGGAAGAAACATAAACGAGCTCTATGAATTGAGCAATGAGACGATACACAATTCCTCAATATTCCAAGACCAGGATTCGCTGCAGATAGCTGTCCTTGTCTATTCCCTGTCAAAGATAATAAACAGGAAAGGATTCGACAGGCGCTTCCCAAACTACGCCAAAGACGCCTATTTTGCGCTCAAGAGAAATAACATCGAGAAATACAGGGCAAAGATTGGAAACATATTCGACCTCATAAACAAGACTGATGAGAACATCGGCCTTTATGTGATGAAAGTCATAAACGAGGCGAAGATAAAGAAAGGCAGCAAGATCTATGATCACGGGATCTCGATGTCAAGGGCATCAAGCATGCTCGGCATCTCACAATGGGAACTGATGAATTATGTCGGCAAGACCAACCTGGAGGAAAATGCTTCAGCCGACATAAAAGAGCGCCTTAAGTTCGCAAGAAGCCTTTTCGGGATATGAAAACCATTGTATTTGACACAGGGCCCATAATAACATTCACGCTAAATGGGCTCCTATGGACACTCGAGCCATTGAGGAAAAAATTCAACGGGCAGTTCATAATAACGAATGACGTGAAGCGCGAGCTGATCATAAAGCCTCTAACAACAAAAAAATACAAGCTTGAGGCGTTGCAAATAATGCCTCTCCTCAAGGAAGGGACATTGAAGCTCCTGGACAATGAGGAGATAGACAGGAAAGCAGCATGGCTGCAGCAGACTTCAAACAACATTTTTGTGAGCAAAGGCAACAGCATACACATCGTCGAGTATGCAGAGATGCAGGCCCTCGCCGCGGCCATAATAATGAAGGCGGATGCCGTAGTCATAGACGAGAGGACAACGAGGCTGCTTGTCGAGGACCCGAAGAAGATAGCGGAGAGGATGAAGATGAAGCTTCATACAGGCATCAGCATAAACGAGAAAAATTTAAGCTTGATAAGGAATGAAGTGCAGGGGATGAAAGTGATAAGGTCGAGCGAGCTTGCGATAATAGCCTATGAATTAGGCATATTGGACAAATATCTTCAGGCCGAAGAGCAAGTAGGCAGGAAAAATGTCCTTGAAGGCGTGCTATGGGCAGTGAAGCTCCAGGGCTGCTCGATTTCTGAGGAAGAGATACTTCAGACGCTGAAAATAGAGGGCAAAGTTTAAAAACACATAAAGCGTTGTTCTATCGGGGTGTTACCATGGATCCGGACAAGGAGATCATAAACTGGTGGCTTAACAAGCAAGGCTTCTTCACAATAAGCGGAATAAAGGTCGACAAGAATCGCGTCATAGACCTCATAGCGATAAAACTCGTCGATGGGAAAGCGACAAGGATAATGCACATCGAGACTGCCGTATCAGTCTCCAACATAGATGCGGCCAAGATAAAGGGCTATGTGGAAAGATTTGAGGATGCTTCTATCAATGCCAAGGTAAAGGAGACCATAAAGAATTACATAGGAGACTTCACGAGCTACGAGAAAGTTTTCATAGTAGGCCAGGATACAAGCAGCCTGAACATGAAAAGCATAACTGTGTTCAGCTTCAATGACATGCTGTTAGAGATAATGAAATCTTTAGACAAGCAGAATTATTTCAATCCTGTGATAAGGACGCTGCAGCTCCTGAAATACCAGTTCATGTCAGACCCAGTCAAGCTTGCTGAGCTCGTCAATGTGCAGGGCGACCCCCAGATATTCTCTGGCTTTGCCAGAGATATTTTCATGAAGGAGCTTCTGCAGCATGGAGCGACAAAAAAGGCGCTGAGCAAGCCAGAGCTTGAGGCAGAATTGATTGATGTCTTACGATTGTCCTCAATCAACAGGCCAGAGAAGCTTGCCAGGATACTTCAGGAGCAGGTGCTGGGCAGCAAATCTAAGAAGAAATTCATGCGCTCGATGGAGCCAGAGAAGAAAATCAAAGAAATCCATGTCAAAGAGAACAATAACCAGCAGCTACTTGAGTTTTTTTCTTGAGCGGAGCATTGAATTGAGCCGCTTCCCTTCCTGATTGAACTCCTTGTCTTCCTTGACAAGCTCATCAGAGCTTTCTATCTTCTCTTTCTCCTGTTCCTTGGCTTTCTCAAGAGCTTCCTTGATGACATCTTTCTTAGTTTTCATAAGGTTTAATTTGGAATTCTGGCTTATATATCTTTCTAAAAAGCTTTATATAGTCTTGAACTGACTCCCATCCTATGATAGCGGGGCGTGTGATAGGGGGGGATTTCTCAAGGATCTTAGCAAGGCAGAAATCTGATTATGCCATGGAACTAGGCGAGCTTCTTGTCGCTGAAAAGGATGGCGAGAAAATATTATTGCAGGTCTTTGACCTTGTCTATGGCAGCCAGATGAGCCAGCAGAATCTCGAGCTTATCTCTGGGTTTCAGCTTGAGGAAGATTCTGAGATTGAAGTAATGGACACAAAGCTCAGGAATTACAACATCGCGGCATTGAAGACGCTTGTAGGGATAAAAGGGAACAAGGCCAGCATGTGCAAAAATCTGCCAGCATTCTTCTCAGAGCTGAGACAGGTGACAAATGATGACTTGGCCTTCATCACAAAACCAAAGAATCCTATCTTCATAGGAAAGCTCCGTTCTGGTTCCAAAGCGTTAGATGTTGATGTCTTTCTAGATGGCAGCAAAGTCTTCGCGCATCATATCCTCATTCCTGCTACAACAGGGAAGGGAAAAAGCAACCTGACGAAATGCCTGCTCTGGGACAGCGTAGACAAGGAATACTGCGGCATATTGGTCTTAGACCCCCATGATGAATATTATGGAAGAACTGAGCTCGGACTTAAAGATCACCCGATGAAAGACAAGATTGTCTATTACACGCCGAGGAGTGCGCCTTCAGGACAGAGGACATTGAAAATAAACCTGAATCTATTGAGGCCGAGCCATTTTGCCGGCAGCCTTGCCTTCACTGATGCACAAGGCGATGCGATCAATGCATATTACAGGAAATATGGAGACACATGGATAGAAGCTTTGTTGCTTGAGCAGCAGATCGATGTCCAAGTGCAGGATTACACAAAAGCTGTCGTGAAAAGGAAGCTCATCAATCTTCTCGACCTGAGCGTGAACAACAAGGTTTACTGCAATGGCATCTTTGATTCTACAGCAGGGCAGACGACACTTGTGGACATAGCCGCTGAGCTTGAGAAAGGAAATATTGTGATACTAGACACCTCAAGCTTCTCAGGGAACCTTGAGATACTCATAGGCAGCATGATAGCTTTGGAGATACTAGATAGATACAAGGCATCGAAGATGAAAGGCAGCCTTGAAGAGAAGCCAGTCATATCGATAGTCATAGAAGAAGCTCCTCGCGTCCTCGGCAAAGATGTTTTAGATGCGGGTCCGAATGTCTTCAGCATGATAGCAAGAGAAGGAAGGAAGTTCAAGATCGGGCTGACAGCGATAACGCAGCTGCCATCTCTCATACCAAGGGATATACTTGCCAATATGAACACGAAGATTGTGCTTGGCATAGAGATGGCTCCTGAAAGGCAGGCGATAATAGAGAGCGCAAGCCAGGATCTAAGCAATGATGGAAGGACTATAGCTTCCTTGGACATAGGAGAAGCATTGATAACGAGCAATTTCGCAAAATTTGCAATCCCGGTAAAGATTCCTTTTTTTGACGATTTTGTCAAAGGCTACCAGAACAAGTTCAACGCTGACAAATACAGCAAGAGCTTCAGCGGCATAAAAAAAGGGTGATTAAAATAAACTTTTTTCACAGGATAATTGATAGTTTCAACCTCAAGGAAGACATAAAGAGAGAGGAAAAAGATCTCCTGAAAGCGGAGAAATCGGTCGAAGATGTCGAGAATGATTTCAATGCCATCATGGAGGATATACGAAAAGACATGCAGGACCTGAACAGGGAAGAGGAGCTCGACAATTTCTTCAATTTGACAAACATCGAACAGAGGGAGCTGTGCGCAAGGATGAAGCGCTTCCTTCCGGTGATAAGCGACAGGATACCGAATGAGATAAGCTACTGGCACCAGCTCACAAGGCTGATAAATTCTGAAGTCGGCTTCTGGGAGACTGCCGGCTTGAAGGCAGAGCTCCATAAGGAGAGAAAGGACATCGAGGCAGAGATAGAGCAGATAAGGAGGATAATTGAGAAGGAAGAAAGCCTTTTGTCAGCAGCCGGCAAGGACGCTGCCAACAAGAAGGCGACTGCTGAGGAAGTGGAGAAATTCCTGCAGGAGATAGGCAAGCAATCTTTATAAAGCGATATCGCTTACTAAGCCTTATGAGATTCGCGCATATGGCTGACTGCCACATCGGCAGCTGGCGTGACCCAAAGCTGAGGGAGATAAGCACTGAAGCATTCTCAAAATCTGTAGACATCTGCATAGAGAGGAAAGTGGATTTTGTCCTGATTTCTGGAGACTTCTTCAACACAAGCCTGCCGAGCATCGACAGGCTGAAAGTTGCGGTGAACAAGCTGAGGCAGCTAAAAGAGAACTGGATTCCTGTCTATATCATTCCAGGCAGCCACGACTTTTCTCCATCAGGGAAGACGATGCTAGATGTGCTTGAAGAGGCAGGGTTGATGATAAATGTCGTGAAGGGCAGCATTGTTGATGAGAGATTGAGGCTTTCTTTCACCATAGACAAGAAGACGGGAGCAAAGATCACCGGAATTTTAGGCAAGAGAGGGATGCTCGACAGGCATTATTATGAGGCGCTTGACAAAGAGCCGCTTGAGAGAGAAGAAGGATTCAAGATATTCATGTTCCACACGGCAATAGAAGAATTCAAGCCGAGCGATTTTGAAGGGATAAATGTATCTCCCCTATCAACATTACCAAAAAACTTCAATTATTATGCTGGCGGCCATGTACACTATGTTTTTTCCAGGAAAGTCGAGGATTATGGCCTCATCTCTTATCCCGGGCCTCTCTTCCCCAACAGCTTCAAGGAGCTTGAGGAGCTTGGCTGTGGGGGATTTTACATCTATGAAGACGGGAATCTTGAAAGAGTAAAGATAGAATTGCTCAAGACCTTGCATCTCAGCTTCAGCTGCAGCGGGAAAAATCCAAAACAGGTCAATGATATGGTGATGACAAGGATCGAGAGCGAAGATATAAAAGACAAGCTTATCACGCTGCGCTTCTATGGGAAGATTGTTGACGGGAAAATTTCAGAGATAGATTTCGGCCATATATTCTCTGAGATAGCCAAGAAAAGGCCTTATCTTGCGGTGAAGAACACAAATGCGCTGTCGAGCGACGAGTTTGAGGACATGAAAGTGGAGATGGGCAGCGCTGATGAGATTGAGGAGAGAGCAGTGAAAGAACAAAGTTCGGGCCTGAGCCTTTTCAGCGATGAGGCAGAGATGCTGCAGAAGTTAATAAACACATTCAACACCGAGAAGAAAGAGGGTGAGAGGCAGATTGACTTTGAAGAGAGGATAGTCAAAGAAGCTTCGGAGACCCTCAACCTTTGATATAATCCAAAAGCCCTTTCTCGCTTTTTTTCAGCCCGATCTTGTTGAAAAACGCGCAGATGTTCCTTGCATCCCTCTCAAGAAGCTCCTCTGAATTTGAGCTCTCTAAAGGGCCTGACTGTGAGAAATCTATTATGACGGGCTTCTCATTGAAATTGAGGATGTTGAACTGGGAGAGGTCGCCATGCACAAGGTCTGCCTTGTACAGCTTCTTCATGTTCTCCTTCACCTGGTTGAAGAAATCTTCAGGATTCTCTGGATGCTTATCCTTCAGCTTGGGCGCGGGAGCATCCTTGCCTATCATCTCCATCACTATTATATTGTCGACGAAGGTCAATGGGGTCGGCACGCGCACCTGGGCCCTTCTCGCCTTATTGAGGTTCCGGAACTCACGCTGCGCCCAGGCGAATATTATCTCTCTCTTCTTCTTCTTAAGGTTGGCATATCTTGGATCGAGCTTTATATAATTGTACATCCGGTTGAAATCACAAGTTTCAAGCCTGTATATCTTGACTATAACCTTTTCACCTTCTCTGGAAGCTGAGAAGACATTGCTCTCCTTGCCGACAGCTATAGGACTTTCCAGCTCCTCAAAGTAGCCCTGGCCAGAGAGCTTATGGAGATTCCTAAAAGTATACTGGTCAAAGACATTACCGTAAGTCTTCATATCCTCTCTGCCTTTTGTAGCCATATCTGAGAAGAAGCTGTGCGGAAATATAAATTTATGCTGAAAACAAGTAAATCAAGGCAACGCCTATGGCTATCAGGATTATACTGAAAAGCTTTGGGGCCAAAGCCTTGTCACGCTCTATGTCTCCTCCAAAAAAGCTCGCAATCTTCTCAAACATCATGACGGCCAATGGCTGTATCGCTCCAATTGATGCCACAATTGTGGCAGGCATATATTTCATCGCGATGTAAGTGCAGATTACTGCCACAAAAGTCAGGCCTTCATTGAGGAATGCCCATCCGATGTTCCTCAGCTCTGAAAAGAAGCTTTTCCTCACTTCAACGCTTATCAATGCGGGGAGTATCGCGATGCCCACAGCAAAGCCGTTTATCGCAAGGCCATTCGCCACAGGAATTTTTGTTGTCGCCACTTTTATCAGGAATTCATACAATGCGACAAGGATAACCATCAAAGCGATAGCCCACCACTTGAATCTGAACGTTATCTTCTTTAATCTGACAGAGAGCATTATTGCCCCCATTATTATCAGCAACATGCCTATGTAACCGAAGACAGATACTATCTCGCCGAGGAAGATGTAAGAGAGCAGCGATATCAATATGGGATAGGTGTACATGAAGCCGATGACATAAGAGGCATCTTCTTTCTGCAAGAGAAAGAAATAGACATAAAGCTGCATGCCTAGAAAATAACCTGCGAGAAAAGGCCAGAGCATGTCGTTCATCGACACGCTAGACCAATCAAGGAACAAAGCTATCAGCAGCCCATAAACCACATGAGATATTCCGACAACTATGGCAAAGCTCAAAGGCTGGCGGACTTTCTTAGCTAGGACATACTTGTCCAGAGTGTTCATCAGTGCCCAAGCCAAAGGACCTAGAAATGCAAAAAGCCAGGCACTCATTTTATATCAACAATCTTGATCTCAAAATTAAGGATTTTTCCGGCCATTGGGCTGTTCAAGTCCAGCTTGAATGTGTCTTTACCGACCTCTATTATGGTGGCCGGGACCATCTTGCCACCGCCATATGGCAGCCTCAAGGCCAGAACAGTGCCGACTTTTGGCTCTACCTTCCCAGCAAGCGCGCTTATTGGAACGTCTTGCACCAATTTCTCTTCTCTCAGGCCATAAGCATCTTCCGGCTGCAGCACTATATTATAGCTCTCACCCAGCTTTTTTCCAACTGCAGAATTCTCAAAGCCTCTTATGAGCTTGCCCTCTCCTACTTTGAACTCAATCGGTTCATGGCCTTCAGAGCTGTCAAATTTCTCACCATTCTCGAAAATGCCGGTGTAATGCACCTTTATTGTGTCCCCGACCTTGACTTTTTTTTCGGTTTCTTGCGCCATGCCGCATAAAAAATAAAAGCGTTATTTAAAGCTATGCCAAAAACAATTTAAACAATATGGGCCTCCTCATCATTATGTTCACACTTAATGAATTGTTTGACATGTTCCTGATGAGCGTTGTGCTCGGCTACATATTTTCAGATGTGTTCAAGCTTGAGCAGGACCCTTTTGCGGCGAAAAGATTCAGCTTCGAGGCATTGAAGATACCAATAATAGTGACTGCACCTTCAATAATATTCCACGAGCTTGGGCACAAGTTTGTCGCCATGGCCTTTGGATTCTCTGCCACGTTCCACGCGGCCTACACATGGCTCGGTGCGGCAGTCGTGCTGAAGCTTATAGGCTTCCCTTTCGTGTTTTTTGTGCCTGCATATGTAAGCATATCGGGAAATGCCACTTATATGCAAGACGCTTTGAT
>JAGVOV010000137.1 GCA_020052545.1 archaeon
AGGAATAAAGAACTACATTGCCCAAAGCAACAGAGGAGCTAGGATTCAAGAATCACTCAACAGATACTCCGCCCTTTAGGGCGGAGAGGTTTATTTTGCTTAAAAATGTGAATGACCTTTTCATGCAGTGACTACAAAACTATTTAAATGGCCAAAAAAGAAGCCAGTATAGGGTAGATATGAAACAATTTAAAGTAGCTTTTTTGTTAGTTTTAGTAGTTCTTGCTATTTACGGCTGCGGGCAGTCAAATGTCATCTCCGATACCAAAGTTGTCGGTGTCAGGGATACAGGAATAATGGTGACAAAACCCATTGAGCTGCCAAAATATCAGCCTGTGCTGGACATCTGCAACAAGATCCTTGTCGGGCAGAAAGAGAAGGACAAGAACAAGATAATGACGGCCGTTGCCATAGAGAGCCCGGATTACCAGGCGATGATGAAAGCCACAGATAGTGTAATAAAAAGGGATGTTGCGATAACGAGCTATGCCTGCAACGTGACTTATTTCAAGGGTGACACGGCAAGGGCAAATGTGACGATAAACTACATGCAGGGCGACAAAGAGACGGCGAACAAAGTGGCATGGACATTCAAGAACTTGAAAGGCAATTGGTATTTCTGGCACGGCGAGAGATAATTGTCACTCTTAAGTGGCGAAAGATTTATAAATGAACAAGGCTTTCTGGGCACATGGCATACGGATTTTACAACACCCACTTTGAATGCAAGTTTTGCGGCAAGCCATCTGAATTAGCTTGCGACCATTGTGGCAGATTCATCTGTGATAACCATGCCATAGAAAAAAGGGTCGAGAATGCATATCCTGATTCAATATTCTGCCCCGACTGCTTCAAGACAGGCCGCTTCCAGATAAGGATCTTCAAGGTAGGCAAGCACGAGAGCATCCTCAATATGTCAGGGCCCCATTAAGATGAGGCAGCTCTTCATCCTGCAGAGCAGCCATGCAATAGCCGACGATCTTCCTGAGCAGTTCAGGCATTGCGATGAGATATCTTCTGCGATAGACTTGAGGACGATAGCTCTTGAAGCGATACTGGCAAACATAGATTCGAGACAGATAAGCTATTATCTTGAAAGCCTGACACCAATAGGTAGGAGATATATGTCTGATTCGCATGATGTTGTGAAAGATAACAACATATTGACGCCAATCCTCCAGATACCTTTCATAGGCAAAGCTTACGGTTCTTTATTTGATGGCATACAGCTTGCTGCCCTGCAGCGCCTTTCAGGCAACAAAAGTTTTCTCGATGGTCAGTACACAAAACTCGTTGAGCACGACCATTCCTCGACGCTTTCAGCGCTTGTCGCTGCGGAACTGGGCGGGAAAAGGATCAATTATTGCGTCACTGAAGCAGAGGATTATGCTAGAATGGGCAAAGAAGAGAGAGATGACGTTGTTCACCAGAATATCGCCAATAATTTTGCCAAGACAAGCATACTCTTCATGGGCATAGGCCATGCTCTGAAAGGATTGAGAGAAGACAGAAGCCTGAATGTGAAAGACGTGTTGATACACTCTAATGATTATCCAACAATAGAAATCTCGGGGCTGTTACCATCGGATATTGCTGCGGCTTTAGGGCCAAGAATTGCCGCTTATGGCGCCAGGCACCCAGAAATTGGCATAAAAAACGATATCAAGCCTTGTTGAAGAATATCTTGATGTCTTTCCCTTTTATCTTCTCTTCTGATTTGCTGCTGAACTCCCCTGAAGGGACCGCAGTCGCTATCTCAAATTGCTTGGCTCCGCACTTCCCCTTTATTGCCGAAGAAAACTCGTGGATTGATTTTGAAAGTGCATCATCAACAACAACATGAAGCGAGATATTATCCTTTCTCTGCAGGCCTGCATCTTTCCTCAAGCTCTGTATCTTCCTCATTATCTCTCTCGCATATCCTTCAGCCTCGAGCTTCTCATCCCTCTCCTTGTCTATGAAGACAACTCCCTTGCCAAAATCGGCAGCAAAAAGATGCTCCGGCACTTTCTTCTCCACAAGGAGATGCTCGATCTTTATCTCGTTGCCGTCAACGAGATAGAAGCCGTCTTTGCTTATGTGCTCAAGGACAGTGTCCGCGCCTTTAGTTGAGAGATGCGCTATTATCTTTGCCGCATCAGCCCCGAATTCTGGGCCCAGTGTCTTGAAATTTGGCTTTATGCTGTATTTTATCCCCTTAAACTCACTCTCGACTTTCAGCTCCTTGACATTTGTCTGGGACTTTATCAGCTCAGCAAGCCTAGTGACAGCCTTCCTTGTCTTGTCATCTTCAGCAGCCACAGTCGCAGACTTCAACGGCCACTTGACGCCAAGCTGTATCTTCTCCCTCGCAGCAAGCATCTTGGCGATGACATCTTTCGCTATCTCCATGTCTGCCTCAAGCTCCGGCCTTATCTTCTTCTCGTCATAAGAAGGCCATGAAAAATGATGTATGCTCTCTTCCTTCAGACCAAAACTTTTCTTGATGTTCTGGTACATCTTCTCAGAAACAAAAGGTGCTATAGGAGAAAATAATTTCAATGTCTCGATCATACATTCTTTTATCGTCTCAAGCACGAGCGCTTTCTCATTTTCCTCACCCAAAGCTGACTTTTCCCTGACAAGCTGGACATAGGTCCTGCTCAGCTCGAGGAAGAATTCTTCGACATGGAGCGGAACCTCATTCAGCTCAAATCTCTCAAAATTTTCCGTCACTTTCTTTATGGTGCTGTGCAGCCTTGATATAATATAATCCTCTTCGACATCGCTCTCTTTCGCTTTTGCCTCTGGCCTTGTAAAATCGATCAGGAATTTGTGGAGGTTCCAGAGCACCATGAGATTCTTGTACTTCAGCTTCACATCTTCCCCATTGTAATTCATGTCCATGCCCGGGGCTGCGCTGCCTATCGCATAGTAGCGGAAAGTGTCCGCGCCATACTTGTCGATGACTTCATAGGGGCTTATGACATTCCCCATGCTTTTTGACATCTTCCTGCCCTGGCTGTCGTTGATGAAGCCATGCATGTAGACTGACTTGAAGCTGGGCTTGCCCATACTCACCATCGAGGCGACAAAAAGAAGATTGAACCAACCTCTTATCTGGTCTTTTCCCTCTAATATGAAATCGGCCGGCCAGAGCGCGTCAAATAAATCCTTCCTGTGCGGGAAATCAAGGCAGTTCCATGATGTTGTTCCAGCATCGATCCAAACATCTAAGATATCTGGTATCCTTGACATGGAATTGCCGCACTTACATTTAATCTTGACTTCATCAATCCACGGCTTGTGGAGGTCCTCTGGGATTTTTCCGGCTTTCTGTGTTAATTCCAATATGCTACCTATTACTTCTATATGAGCACATTTATCGCATTTCCATATTGGCAACGGCGTGCCCCAGAAACGCTGCCTCGTTATGCCATTGTCTCTTAAATTGTCAAGCCATGAGTTGAATTGCCTGCTTCCTGCAAAATCTGGCTGCCACCTTATGCTCTTGTTCAATTCCTTCATCTTTTCCCTTAGGTCCTCGACCTTGAAGAACCATTGCTCTGTCGTCCTGAATATGACTGGATTTTTGCATCTCCAGCAATGCGCGTATTCATGCTCGACCGTGGTCTGGCCTATCAATGCATTCCTATTCTTCAATTCTTCAGTGAACTTCTTGTCATCTTTCTTGGCCACAAGCCCTGACAATTTTCCCATGTCATCTGGAAAGACGCCCTGCTCATCAAGATTATTGTATGGCGGAATGCCTTCCTTATGGCCGACTTCGAAATCCTCAGGGCCGCAGCCAGGCGCCATATGTACAAGCCCTGAACCAGCATCAAGCGTCACAAATTCCTCGCTCATAACCACAGTATGGACCTTAGGATGGAGCTTCTCCATCTTGGCATATTCCCCAATCATGTCTGCGAACGGATGGTCGTATTTCATCCCCTTGAGCTTTTCTCCCTTGAATTCTTCTATGACTGTGAAATCCTTGTCTGCCACAGCCTGTATCACCGGGGCTGCAAGATATTTCGCCACTATCCAGATTTCTTCATTGACGCTTGCTCTTACATAATCAAAATCAGGATGCACCATTATGCCCAGGTTGAAGGGGATTGTCCATGGCGTCGTCGTCCAGATTATCAAGTATTCATTCTGCGTTCCCCGGACTTTAAATTTAACGAATATAGAATTATCGCGGACATTCTCGTATTCAAGCTCATGCTTCGCCAGGGCTGTCGCGCAATTGGAGCACCAGTGCAGCGACTTCTTCCCCTCATAAAGCCTTTTGTTCTCAAACGCCTTCTTTATCAGCCACCATTCGCCTTCCATGAACTCCGGCTTGATGCTCTGGTATGCATTGTCATAATCCATCCATGTCCCAAGGCGCTTGAAATCCTCATTCATCTTCTCAAGGTTTGTCAGACAGAATGCCCTGCACTCATTGACAAATTTTGCCACACCGAACTTCAGTATGTCTTCCTTGTGCTGCATCCCCAATTTTGCCTGGACTTTCAGCTCTGTCGGCATGCCATGCATGTCATAGCCTGCCCTGTCCCAGACATCAAGGCCCTGCATCCTCTTATAGCGCAAGAAGCAGTCTTTCAGGCTCTTGTTCCATGCGGTGCCGAGATGTATCGTCCCAGAAGTGTAAGGGGGGCCGTCAAGAAAATAATATCTTTGCTTCCCTTTGTTCTTGTTTTTTGCAGCCTCATATGTCTTGTTCTTGTTCCAGAAGCCAAGGATCTCATTTTCCACATCAAGCGGCTTATACTCCATAATCTTCTCTTCCATGGGGGAAGATTGAGGCTGCTTATTTATAAAGTTTTATATGCAGTCTTCCTGATAATTTCTCTTCTTAGAAGGTAGCTGGCACTTGCATCTGAAGCCTAGGTTTTCACCGGTAGAAATGTCTCCAATGAGCCCACCTCCGATGACTTTTTCGCATGGCGCATCAGTCACTTGCAGGCATTTCTGCTTGCAGGGCAGCTCGCAGGCCGCAACAGGGTTGTCGGAAGCATCGCCGAAATCCCCACCACCACTACTATCTCCACCTCCGTCGATCTGGGTGTAAAGCACAGGGATGCAGGTCTTTTCTAGGGGTGCCTCAAACACAGAACTGAACAAGGCAGCCACCAAGATAGCGATGCTGCAGAAAATTACAAATATCGTGAATTGGTTAATCCTCATTGACTTCCCTTAGCATGAGCTTTTATATAAATATTGCCACGAAACAATTAAAAAGCGCGCAGCTCTTCTCATTTCCATGGAGAATGTGCAGGAAGGTGCGGCAAAGATAAAGGTCTTCACCGGAAAGATAAGTAAAAGCCTTGACGTTTTCTATAATCCTGTGATGAAGTTCAACAGGGATATGACCATATTATTATTGAACTCTGTAGAAAATAAGGGCATGCAGATATGCGATCCGTTTGCCGCCTCTGGCGTCAGGG
>JAGVOV010000177.1 GCA_020052545.1 archaeon
AATCTCTCCAGTTTGTCTTTATCATATACTCTGGTTTTGTGCCGTGGCCTGCAAGCAAAGGCGCGTAGACAGTGAAACCTTTCTTGGCAAGGAAGATGCCAAGTTCCCTTAGCTCTTGCGGTGTGCTGCTGAAGCCGTGCAAAAGCAATATCCCTATTTTGCCGCGCTTGAAAAAGAACGGCTCAGCGCCTTTCATCAATTCCATAACAGCCAATCCTCTGCCTTAATATATAAAACTTAGGGCAAAATATATTAACTGAAATGATTTATGGCAGCTTATGTGGGTCTATTACTTAATATTGGTAATATTGGTGTTGCTTGCCGCCTTTGTTTTGTTCTGGAAGCTCTATTTTCTTAGAGATCCTCATCGTGACATAACGCCAGGCAACAACCTCGTGAGCCCGGCAGACGGAAAAGTCATCAAGATCATCGAATACAACAAGGAAGGAATCATGGTTGAGAAGGGTGTCTTTGGTAGGATCAGCATCTTCGCCAAAGATGTGGCGCCTGAAGGCTATCTTGTCTCGATCTTCCTCTCTCCTCTTGATGTCCATATTAATAGAGCTCCAATGTCCGGGGAGGTAATCTATGCGAAGCATTACCGCGGCAAATTCTTCAATGCCTCTAATTTTGAGGATAGCCTGCAGAATGAGAGGAATGAGATACTGATAAAGGACGGGAAGACAAAGATAAAAGTCATCCAGCTTGCAGGCTTCCTGGCCAGAAGGATTGAATGTTTTGTAGATGATGGGAAGAAGATCCTGAAAGGTCAGCGCGTTGGTTTGATAAACCTCGGAAGCCAGGTCAGCACGATCATACCAAAAAGTTTTGAGATAAAGGTGAAGGAGGGCGACCGTGTAGTGGCGGGCGTCACTATAATAGCAGAGCCGAAATGATAAGAAGCCTGAAATCCGCTGATTACGTCACATTGTTGAATTTGGTTTCTGGCCTTCTGAGCATATTCTTCTCACTTAAAGGTAACTGGAAGATAGCTATTGTCTTCATGATAATGGCTGCCATATTTGATATACTTGACGGCTATGTCGCCAGGATGATGAAACAGATGAATCAATTTGGTGTTGAGATTGATTCCATTGCGGACATAGTTTCTTTCGGTGTTGCTCCTTCAGTCTTGATTTTTGAATCCAGCAACATGAGCGCCATATATATGGTGGTTCTATGTTTATTTTTGGCGGCAGGCGCGATAAGGCTCGCCTACTTTAATATCAATAGCGCAGGAAAAGGGTATTTCATCGGTATGCCAATAACAGCTAATGCAATAATAATCCCTGCGGCATTCATCCTCGCTTTCAATTATGTGATTTATTTAGCATTGTTATCAGCAATACTGATGGTCTCACCGTTCAAGATAAAGAAGTGGTAACATGAATAGCATACTCTTGAGGATAATTGAATCCATCTATGTGCTGATACCTGCAGGATTCGCCAACATGGCGCCAGTCTTGTTCGGCAAATTCTTTAGTTTCCTCGCAAAGCCGATAGATTTCGGCAGATTCTATAAAGGGACAAGAATACTTGGCGACCACAAGACATGGCGCGGCCTCATTTTTGGCATATTGACTGCCATAGGGATTGTCGCGATACAGCGCTTCCTCTATTATCATGACTTCTTCTATGGGATATCTGTCATCAACTACACAAAGATAAGCGTCATCAGCTTGGGATTCCTGCTTGGCTTTGGCGCTTTGTTTGGCGACATGGTCAAGAGCTTCCTGAAAAGAAGGATAGGTTTAAAGCCGGGCAAGGACTGGTGGCCTTTCGACCAGATGGACTGGGTATTTGGATCCTCTGTATTCCTGGTGCTTGTCTATGATTTGAGCTTCAGGAACTTCCTCGTAAGCATAGCTGTCTATTTTGTGCTCCACATTATTGTCAAAGAGCTCGGGTATTTCTTAAAGCTAGATAAAAAACATCATTAAAGAAAGTATGATATAGGGCACATAAGGGAGGACCTTCTTTGTTATCGCCAAAGCGCTTCTTTTCTTCATCCTGTGCACAAGCAAGCTGCCTATGACAAAACCAGAGAGCATTATCAGGCAGCTCTGGATAAAAAATGCGTCTTTGCTCGGGCTTGAGAAATAGAAAGGCAATGCGAGAAGAACGAACAATGTGGAATTGCTTGCGTCAGCGTAAGTCAGAGTCAAGAAGACAATCATGGCGGGCACTATCTTCAGGAAAATGTTATCGACATACAATGCTACCAAGAAATATGTTATGAGGGCGATAACAACATTTCTCATAAAGATTAAATATTTTTCTCCATCTGGCATCTCTTCTGGTGCTATGTAGTAGAGCACGATTCCGGAGATAAGGCCGAGGAAAGTCACAATGTTCGTCAAGATATAAGGCAGCAGTTCCATTGAGGAAAAGACAGCAAGCTAGTATTAAAATGTTGCCTTGAAATTGAGTATGTTCTTGTAGGGATCATAAGCATATTCTTTTTCAAGGTCGTATTCTATGCTACACTCTCTTGGCTTAAGGCCGAGGCCGAAAATCTTGTTTATGTTGTTGAATGTCAAATCTTTTATTTGCTCCTCCCCCATGCCGCGAGCCCTGAGCCAGCGGATGAATTTTGGGTATTTGTGCAGGTTAGGGACGCCGGAAGCGTAGCCTTTGGAAAGCTTCTCTTCAAGCGTGTGAGGCGCGTGGTCTGTCTCTATCCAAGTTATCTTATTCTGCATGAGAAGATCGAGCATTACCTTCCTTTCCTCTGGGCTCCTCAATGGCGGATTCATCTTGTAGAGGAGGCCGTCGTTCTGCTCCATTATTGAGTAATCGAGCAGCACATGATGGGGGCAGACGCCGCAAGTGACTTCAAGACCCTGGACTGAATTGATGAATCCCACAGTTTCCGGGACCGACACATGGGCTATGTGCAGCGTCCCTTTGAAGCCATATTCAAGCGCAAAATTCACCTGGTCTTTTGCTGATTCGACTTCCGCAATTGAAGGCCGCGCAAATGCGTGCGTTATCGGACTTAAAGGATTGAAAGTCTCATTCTTCATCAGGCTCTCTTTCTCGCAATGGACAGCAATGACACCATTATATTTCTCCTCAGCCAGAGTCTTGTAGATGGCCCTTTGCTGCTCTTCAATCGTGATGCCTATGTTGCCTGTTGAATGGCCTGCATAGAGCTTGAATCCGACAACTTGAGGCATGCTGTAGTAAGCCTCGACAGCCCCTTTTATCTGGTCAGGGTCAGAAGTAAGCGCCATATAGGCACCAAACCATACTGGGCTTTCTGCCCTTTTGGCAAGCTCCAGCCTTTCCATGACGCGCTCTTTCGTCGTCACCGGCCTCGCAACGTTAGGCATATCAAATATTGCCGTGAAGCCTGCCCTCTCCGCGACTTTGAGGGCGTGAGCTATCGTTTCCTTATGGGCCTGCTCCTCATCTCTGCAGTGCACATGCGGGTCGATGAACATAAAGCAGCTAATGATTGTGGTTTTTTAATGTTTTTGAAACTTTTAATCAAAGCAAAAGCTTTTTGGCGTGTTTATTAAGAGCAGATGATTGGCACTGGACACCGGACAAATCCACGCGAGGTATATAAGCAAAGTTATCCCAGATTGAGCTAGGTGAAAAACATGGACCACAAAGCAATAGAACAGATATTTTTTGAGCAGATAAGGGAACTGACGAAGAAGACAAGCATAGTGAAGGTGAGAGCATGATAAAAAGATATGTTGATATCCTGGAGCTTAAGGAGAAATACGAGGACAATGAAGAAGAAACATCGCTTGTGAAGGGCTACATAGCCTATAAGCTCAGGTACGGCTTCTTCTAGCCTTTTTATTTACCTTATTTAAGCATTGTGAACTTATTATCTGAATTCATTGTTGGTATTATGTCTTCCTTCTGTATATAAACAAGCCCTACCCTAATGTGCTTAGGTGATAAAAATGAAACATGATTTGATTGAGCAGTTGTTTTTTGAGCAGATAAATGAATTGATAAAGAAAACCAAGGTGAGACCATGATAAGGAGAAAAGTTAATGTACAAGAGCTTCAGGAGAGATATGAGAAGGATGAGCTTGATGAATATGAAGATTACATCAAGTATGGACCTTCTTGATTTCTTCTATCGCTTCTTTTATCGTCTCGAATCTCTTGACTCTCTTGTTGAAGAACCAGGGGCTTGTATCATTCCATTTGCCGATAGCATACACCAGAGGCTTTCCGGTCTTGAAATTTTTCACCAAAGCTGCGCCGAGCTCCATCAGCATCGTATGGGCGTTCTCATCAGTGACCATAAGGAAGATGTCGCATTCTGAGATGCCCTTGAGCTCATTGTCAGAATACTGCCTCGCCAGCTCCTGGTTCTCTATGTACGGCTTTATCGGCTTATGGGTTGTCCAGTCATAGGCTATCGTATAGCCAAGAGCGGTGAGCTGCTTGTAGATGTCAATCACCATGTCTTTCTTCTCGAATTTTGACGCGACGTAGATCTTCATGGCATTGAGAAAACTGCCTTAGGTTAAAAAGTTTTTTAAACTGATGGAGCATAACATGGGATATGGAAACATATGACTTGGATGAATACAAGCTGCTTCAACATAACCTTGTTGCGCGCGTCAAGGACGGCCAGATATTCATCTATCCGACTGATACCATATATGGGATAGGCTGCGATGCGACAGATGAGGAAGCCGTGGCCAAATTGAGGAAGGTTAAGCACAGGAACGACAAGCCTTTCTCTGTCATAGCGCCATCTAAGGAATGGATAATTGAGAATTGCGATGTGGGGCAGAAAGATCTTGAGAGGCTGCCTGGGCCATTCACATTGATAGTCAAGCTGAAAAAGAGCTGTGTAGCGAAAGAAGTCAATCTTGGCATGCAGACGCTTGGTGTAAGGATCCCGAAGCATTTCATCTCAAAATTCACTGCAGCTCTAGGAAATCCCATTGTCACTACATCAGTCAATATGACTGGTGAAGATTATATGACTGATGAAGACAATCTGGATGATAAGATAAAGCCTTATGTAGATTTCATGATTTACGAGGGGGAAAAGATGGGAAAACCGTCTACCTTGATTGATCTGGCTACAGGAAAGGTGACGAAAAGATGAAGATCCTTGCTTTCTCCGACATTCATGGCGACACAACCTTGGCGAAGAAGCTTGCTGAGCAGGCAGAAAGGGAGCATGTTGACCTTGTGATATTGGCTGGCGACATAACATTCGCAGAGCAGAGCACCGACAATATAATTGGCCCTTTCGCTGCAAGAGGCAAGAAAGTTGTCATCATCCCTGGCAATCATGAGACTATCGCAACAGTTGACTTTTTGGCAGAGATGTACGGCGCCGTCAATCTTCATGGCTACGCGATAAAGTACAAAGACATCGGCTTTTTTGGCTGTGGGGGAGCCGAGATAGGGCCTTTCCCGATATCCGAGAAAGATATAGAAGAAAATCTGAAGAAAGCGCATGAAATGATCAAGGATTCTAGAGTCAAGATAATGATAACGCATGCGCATCCCGCTGACAGCAAGATCGGCAAGTTCTCTCCATTTGTGCGCGGCTCAGAGGCGGTGAGGAAGGCTATATATGAATTTAAGCCCGACATAATGTTCTGTGGCCATGTCCATGAGGCCGAGGGCATCGAGGAGATAATAGGAAAGACACGTGTCATAAATGTCGGCAAGCACGGGAAGATATTGGATGTATGATTATTTCTTCATAACTTTCTCTATTTCTCTCTTGGGCCAGCCTGAATTCTGCAGCGCTAAAGCAATCTGCGCATCTTGCATGCCGCGCATCCTGCTTGCCCTCACATAGTCGAGCAGCTGCTGGTTAATCGGCTCTGGTGGGGTGATCGGCCTGCTCCTCAGCTTTTTAGCCGCAAAGAAGACAACAAAGCCGACAATAATAATACCCAAAACCCAAAGGAATGCCGTATAGCTGTCACCCATCAAGGCTGCAAGGAAAAAGTCCCTGAACTTGACCATGTATTCCTGGCTTTTTCCGGTCACAAGGTCAAACCTGACTTTATTGCTGGCAATCTTAACGCCATTCGTCTCTGTGACTGTTCCGAAAACTTCTACCGTATAGGTTATCTTGAATATCTGGCTTAATTGGGCTTTCATCTCGTCCGAGACATTGGTGTCATTCTGCTCTTGCTGCTTCACCTTGTTGATATAAGTGTATTCATAGAAAGGAAATCTGAAATCTTTGGTGAATTTTACATTCTCTGGATTGAACAGGCTTGAATTCTGTGTCGGTGCCGGGCTGTCCTGACTCTGGTTCTGGACAACATCCTTGAAGAGCTTCTTGTCCTTGTTGAAGTCAATGTCAGTGAACTCATATTTCAATGCAGTGTCGTTCTCCGTGAACTTGAACCTGTCCTTGACGCTGTCCTCGACCTCTAAGCTTTGGTTTATCCCGGAGATGAGAGATTTGTATTCAGGAACTGTGCTCACTGTCAGAGAGATGTCCACAAGGCCATTCCTCTTTATCTTCTGATAGACATCGAAATTTATGCAGCCTGTCAATAATACAGAAGCCAACAAGATGGAGATCAGCAGTTTTGCTTTCATTGAGCACCTCTTTATCATTCTATATTACCAAAGGTAGTTTAAATAATTTGCCTAGAAAAAATGGACCCGCGGTGATCGTCACCAGATTTTTCCAAAAATCTGGTAAAAAGAGTGGCATCTGCGCTCCGCTTGATACCACCAGAAAAAATGGACCCGCGGTGATGTAAACCAAATTTTTCAAAAATTTGACAAAAGAGGATACAATGAAGGGGCATAAAGCCCCTTGAATGGACCCGCGGTGATTTGAACACCGGACCTCTGCCTCTCTGCTCAGAGAATATCAGAGCAGCGCTCTAACCGGACTGAGCTACGGGTCCATAGATAAGGAGAAAAGAAGAGTATTTATAAAAGTTACTAAGAACTAAAATGTCTTCCATCGCACCTTGACATGTCAATTCCCTCTTTCTGGTAAGGCAATATCTTTGCCAGTGTCTTGGCCTCAATCTTGCCGGTGTAATTGCCGACCTGATGCATCATACCACTCGCCAGAGCCAAAAGTCTGCCGTTTCTGTCCCTGAAAGGGTGGTTTGTGATATGATTCACTAAATAAGTTATATCTGCCTCAACCTCAAAATGGCCCAGCTGCTCAAGCCTTGCGAGGCCTTCGCCAAGCAGATTGATGTTTCTCAGGTTCTTTCCTGTCTCTATCTCCGTATGCGCATCTAAAACGGCTGCAGCCTCTGAGGCGGAATGCCAATACGCATCCGGAACAAAACATAAGCTTCGGAAAAAACTGCTGACATTGGCTTTTACTGCACAGTCAATCACTGTTGTGACATTCTCATCAGCATACTTGTTCTCCGTTCTTGTGCCATTGAGCTCCTTGTAAAATTCAGCCACTTTCTCTACAACTTCATCAATCATCTGAATCACCTCAAGAGCTGTTGAATCGAAATAATTAAAGGGCTTTTTTGCAAAAAACGCGGAAACAATTTAGAAAAAATGGAAGATTTACGGTATAATACTGATGTATTTGCGGAAATCTTCCAAAGAATGAGTGTAATCTTCAGAAAAAACAAAAATTATGCTGCTGGCCTATATGCAAACTTCTGGCTTGCCCTATATTGTCTCATGTCAAAGTCTTTCTCTGCATCCCAGACAATCCTTGTTGGCAGCGCAACATCGCTCTTCTGCACTGAAAGTGCCAAGCCGAGCGTCTCTTTGCTCAATGAATCAAGCACGTGATTGTACATAGGCGGAAAAACACCAAAGATCCTTCCAGCTCCAAAGAAGCCGACACTTTTCGTCAGGCCTTTGTCAACGAAAGGCTTGAGCTGCTTATTCTGCTCAACAACAACAGCGATACTCTGGGCATCTCTGAACAAGCTATTTTCCTCAACAGTCGTCTCTATTGTGCCATAGCTTGAAAATCCATTGTAAGCCGCCATAAAAGCCCCTGGATTTGACTTTGAAGCCTGCATCTCCTGATGCTTCGCTGCAGAATCAAGTATCTCTGTTAGGGAATAGCCAGAATTTTTAGGAACGAATGTCGCTGAGACAAGGTGCTTTATAGAACAGCTTGACTCTGTTATGCCACTCAGTCCTATCTTGGCATTCTCGTCTTCGAAGCCATGCGTAAAATCTCTGTCACCGCTTATGGCATTCATGCCAATGGCGTATTCTGCTATGGCCCTAACTAGGCTCTCTGAGCGATTCATGCTGGTCTCACTTGTACTCGTGCGGCACTATGCTCTTGACAAGAGTGTCAAGCGCTATTTTGCCGTCATATTCAGTCGTGCCTTTTGCGCTCCTGAATGCTGCAAGCTTGTTTTTGAGCTCCCTTGCTGCATCGCTAGCCACATTGAAGCCTTTCTTGCCAAATTCGTCATAGATCTGGCCAAGATGCTCGACTGTCTTGTATAATGAGTCAGGATTTGCGCTTATGTCCAAGAAGAATTCAGTTCCTGGAGCTTTAATGTTGATGTAAGCGTCGATGGCTGTCCTTGCTCCGTCAAAATCGCTGTTCTTCATGCACTGGTTGAACTGGTCAAGATAGCCAGCTGCTTGATTGTAAGCCTTTTTAATCTCAGTTTTTGCTACATCAATATCTTCTGCAACTGCTCTGCCGGTCTTCCTGGCTCTTGTTGCATCAGTGAAATTATGTCTCTTTGAGGCTGGTATTTCATCTTTACCTCTTGAGAAAGCTATATCAGTGCTATAATTCTCTTCCATATTCACAAGCGGCTGTACCTGTGCATTGAATCCTGTGACTTTGTAGCTTATCGTGGTTGAAATGTTGCTATCAGAACTCTCATAACTCCTTTTATTATACTTTATCTGCTTCAATCTATCTCCATGATTTAATATCTCTGCGACTAGTCCTGTTGTTGCTTCCTCAAGGCTTGCTTTCGGAACAAAACGATTCAAAAAAAATCCCATGTTAATCCCCCCAACTTCTTATTGTATTACAATTTTATGTGCATTAAATCGGAATATATCCGTCATTACCGCACTATTTACGATGGCTGGGAGCCTAACTATTTAAATCTTTCGTTTTTATACTACTCAATAGTGGTTAAAAATAATAATATTTAAAAGCTATAAAGGCCAACCTAAAGCCATGGCAAAGGTGTTCTACCTAAATCCAGCGGTAAATGTCCTGAAACATGAATCTTCTGGCCAGATCCTTGACATGAAGCTTGAGGGTTTCAGGCATGGTCTTATGGAAAGATTGGCAGACATCGACATTCCTTGGAACAGCTATAGGTTGATACAATGCATCTTCGAGTATGATGAAGGATTGACACTCACCCTAGGGGCGATAGAGCACACCATCAGGAAAACAGGTTCAGGAGACTTGAAAGTGGTTGCGGCTGAGCTGTCTGACTGCCTTGGACTTGAAGATAAGGCTATTTATTATGCCATAGGTGCACTTGAGGATACAGATAATATAACGGCGCAGAACCTATTCATAAAGTACAGCGAAAAATCCAAAAAGAAAGTTGATAACCAGATAAGAGATTTCAGATTTAATTCAGGTCCTTCTTCTCGCTCAGGATGAAGCTCGCGACAACAAAGAAGAATCCTACTATTATGGCGAGTATTATGATCCAGTTCACTGAGGGATTCTCAATCCCGAATATGAGCTTGAGCACAATTCCAACCAACATAAAGACGACGCCGATGACGCGCCACACCATTTTCTTGTCCATAAGGAAAACAAGGGCATAATTTATATATAAATCTTTCCGAAAGATATTTAAGATAAAGGATAGGGATGAATTGAGGTGATAAAATGAAATTCGAGCAGCCTGAGAATCTGGGCATGAACAAGCTTGTCGACAAGGTGGCGCAAGAGGATGATGCATTCAACACAAGAGAAGATTTCATCGCTTTCTGCGTCAAGAATGAGCTCAAAGTAAGGGGCGTGTTGAAGTGACCATCAAAGAGTAGCAAGATTTTTAAAACAATTTCTATTTCTTCTCATGATGGGAAAACAGCTAATAATATTCTGTGCAGGGAAAGGCACCAGGATGGGGAAGAGCAGCGAGGATCCTGATAAGCCTCCGAAGCCATTGATCCCTCTGTTTGATTATTATAATCCTGAAGCATTCAATCCTAAGTCAGATCCGAAGGAAAGCCTGTATCATGCTTACATAATGAACACGCTGCAGGTTGCGCAGACGAGATATGACGGCTTCATAATTGTGTTGGCGAAGCCTTATGACAGAGTCCAGGACAAGAAGCAGAAGATGATTGTCGATTACATTGAGAGATTCTATCATGGTTGGCCCGGCTGCAAGCCTGTCGCTTTCGCTTATCAGGATATGGAACGTTTCCCTGGAACGCTTGGCGCCATGAAGGCTGCTATTCCATTTATTGATGGTGATGTCAGCGTAGTTATGCCAGATGACCTGCACCACAAAGACCATTACAAGGAGATGGCAGAGATAGATATGAACGCAGTAATAGTGGATGAGGTTGAAGACCCAAGAAGGTTCGGCACGTTCAAGGTCAAGCAGAATCATGGTCATAGGATAGTCACAGATTTGGTTGAGAAGCCGCAGGAATATCTAGGGAGATGGATGAAAAGTAACGGCAAGTTCGATATTAACGCTGGCTTCTATAATTTCAAGGAAGGATCCTTGGACAAATTGCTCGGTAAAGTAAAGAAGAATCCCGAAAGGGGAGAATTTGAGCTCACAGACCTCCTTAAGCTCATGGTGCAGTCAGGTGAACTGGTGGCGATTGAGAGCTCAGGATTCTATCCAATAGGCACAAGAGAAGAGCTGATCATCAACGCTCCGAAGCTCAAGCTCAAGGAGTCAGAGCAGCCATATTTCCTGAGCCATGGCATCCTGCTTAGTGAAGGGTTCAGCAGGATGAAGATAAGCGATTATATCCTGCATATGGCAGAGTTCCTTGGGTAATCTTTAAATTAGAACATGATTTCTTGCTTTCTATGAAGAAGGCGCATGACATCAATGAGATTTCTGACAGCAATTCTTTAAATCTGGCGGCTGACACGATAAAGAAAGGCAAGCAGGCGTTGATATTTGTCAACACCAAGAGAAGCGCTGAGAAGACTGCGGAAGACATAGCGAAAAAATTGAAGCTGCAGAGCAATGAATTGACAAAGCTAAGTGATGAAATCTTGAATGCGCTTCCTAAGCCCACAAAGCAATGTATCAGGCTCGCTTCTTGTGTAAAGAACGGAATAGCATTCCATCACTCTGGCCTTGTGGCAAAGCAGCGTCAGCTCATTGAGACTAATTTTAGGACAGGCCTGATAAAGATAATATCATGCACGCCGACTTTGGCCGCTGGATTAGACCTTCCTGCATTTAGGGTCATAATTAAAGATTTGAAAAGGTTCGGCATGCGCGGCATGGACTGGATCCAAGTCCTGGAATATGAGCAGATGTCTGGCAGAGCTGGCCGGCCAAAATATGACAGCTTTGGAGAAGCTATCTGCATCGCCAATTCTGAGCCCGAAAGGGATGAGATTGAAGAGCGTTACATCAATGGAGAAGTTGAGAACATCTACAGCAAGCTTGCTGTCGAGCCTGTGTTCAGGACTTACTTGCTTTCGCTCATAGCGTCAAATTTCGTCAATAATAGGAAATCTATCATGGATTTCTTCTCAAAGACTTTCTTCGCGCACCAGTTCAAGGACATGAATGTGGTTGAGAAGCTCATTGACAAGAATCTTAGGAAGCTGGAAGAATGGGATTTCATAATCCAGGGCAGCAAAGATGATTTTGTCTCGGCGCTTGAGCTGAAAGACAACAAGATAAAAGCGACAGATTTTGGAAGGCGAGTGGCGGAACTTTACCTCGATCCTTTGACTGGCCACATGCTCATCG
>JAGVOV010000064.1 GCA_020052545.1 archaeon
CTCTCTTTGTCTGGAAGTCCTCGGCTCCCTTATTTGAAGTCCTATTCAGGACATAAATTCCTTTATCGGCGTACACTGCAAATGGCTCAACCGAATCAGTCCCCATCCAGCCATGGACTGTGACTGCATCTGCTCTCCAGTTCTCAAAGCCCACTTTGGCATAGTTGGCAGAGCTTGGGCCTATGTCTCCTCGCTTGAAATCCAATATTATCAATGCCTCTGGAACATATTCATGGGCCAGATCAAATATGGCAGCGAGCGCAAGGTCGCCCTCATCAGACAGCGGATTGCTAGAATCAGATTTCCTCGGGTTGTTGCTTACCTCGCAGAAGCCATGATTCGGCTTTAATGCGGCAGGCACAAGGCCCTTATTCTTCATGGCCTCAAACAATTTTTGATATGCTTTGATTACATCCATATAGAAATGGCCGGATTTGTCTGGAAGACCCACGCTTACTGGGTCAAGACCAAGGCATGCGATGTTTCCTGTACTCTCTGCAGATTCAATTAATCTTTCTGTGTAGCTCATTTTTTCACCTTTGGCGCAAGATCAGCGACTTGCTGTATCGTCATGCCGTACTTTTCTTTGACAGCGCTCTCAAGCTCGTCATATCTCCCGATAGCCTTTACAAATTCTCCGTACTTCTTCATGAAAGCGACTACTTTGTCGGGCTTCTTTGTCGGATCGAAAGACGGCAGCAATGGCAGCGCTCCTTTCTCCCTGAGGTACCATTCTCCCCAGCTTCCTTCTTTCTGCTGTTCCATCTGAAGATACTGTACTGCCTCATCTGGATATCTTGACACCTTTCTCAGGAAAGCCTCGTCAATGTACACTTGCGCTTTGAGCTCAAGCCTCTGGGGCGCAAGCTTCTTCTCAGCTCCTTGGCATCTTGAGACAGTGACGATGCCTTTTTCGACTGTATGTCCAGCTCCCCTAAGCCAGGGAAGCCAGCCGATAGCTTTTCCTCCCTCATCCAGCCTATAGAAACTTGAGGCAGTAGTTATCAGATCGGCAACAGGGACAACATATAATGACCTATTGGTTTCAACAGGCTCAAGATTCGGATTCAATACTTCTATCCTTCCGTCTTTGTAGACAGATACATGGGGGACTTCAAGCTTCTTCGCCACAGGTCCGGAAAAAAGCCAGTCTCTCCTTTCTCCGCCGGCTATTGCAAGATCCCATTCGGCTGATCTTCCGGCAATCTTACTTACCTCTTCAACGATGTTGTCAATGACAAGATTGAACTGCGCATCTTGTCCCATTATCTTTAATGCATGCTCGATGAAATTCCTTGATTTTATTTCTTTTATCTGATTCCATGCGCCTTTGTCATCAAGAAGACGCTCTGAGAAAACGTAATATCTCCCAAGCAAGCCAGAAGCGAGAATTGTCGCATCAGAAAGGTCCTCATAGCCATTTCTGCTAATCAAGATCTTTGTCGTGTCTTCATCACCTGAAAATCCAGCCAATTCTATCATCAAACCACCCCTAATAACTAATGCTCTGGCTTTTTCAAGGACATTTAAATAGTTTCCGCAGGGCTTTTCGTCATGAAATTGTGACTAATCCATAAAGTTTTTAAGTCCTCATATATTCTGCCGTCCTATGAAAACAGAAGATGAATGGCAACATTGCCTGACACCAGAACAATATGATATCTTGAGAAAGAAAGGGACTGAGGCGCCTTTCACAGGCAAGCTTCTTCATAACAAAGAAAAAGGAAAATATATTTGCGCCGCCTGCGGCATGGAGCTTTTCTCTTCAGAGGCAAAGTTTGACTCAGGTACAGGCTGGCCTAGCTTCTTTGATGCGAACAAAGAGAATATAGCCACAAAAAGAGATCTTAACCATGGCATGATAAGGACTGAAGTGCTGTGCAAGCATTGTAGCAGTCATCTTGGCCATGTGTTCGAGGACGGCCCCAATCCTACTGGATTGAGATACTGCATCAATTCTGCCTCATTGGATTTCAGGAAGTGATTTTCGCCCCAAATCTGTGACGAAACCAAAACGGCGATTTTGGAAATTTATTTAAAGCTCTCGATGAAAGTTTGTTAATCGCGGGGTGGTCATTAATGTCTAATGAGCAAGAGTATAAGGAGATAATAAAAGCAAATCTTAACAACGTTCTGACATCTGGTTTTGTCCCCGAGCTTGGCACGCACAAGAAAGGAAAAGTCAGAGACAATCATTTTCTCGAGGATAGAGTTGTGATGATAGCATCGGACAGAGTAAGCTCATTTGATCACGTCCTCTCAAGGGCTATTCCGTTTAAAGGAGTTATTCTGAATCTTTTCAATGAATGGGCGATGGAAAATGCGGCTGATGTGATGCCAAACGCGATGCTTCCAAGCCCCGATCCAAATGTCATAATACAGACAGCCTTCCCGAATTACGGTTTCGAATGCGTTGTCCGCGGCTTTGTCTGGGGCTCTATGGCGGCAGATTATGAAAATGGATCAAGGACAAAAAGCGGAATATCGCTGCCGGAAGGACTATTGAGATACCAAAAACTAGATGAACCTATTTTCACGCCGACGACAAAAGTGGAGAAAGGCCACGACTTGGATATAAGCATGGTTGCCATGGGCAGCCTTGGGCCAAAAGCGCAAGAGGCCTCAATTAGATTGTTTAAGCGTTACCAGCAGCTTGCTGCAGAGAAAGGCCTTTTCCTCATCGATACAAAATATGAATTTGGTGATACTCTGAAAAATGAAGTCAGTCTTGTTCTGATTGATGAATCGACAACGCCAGACTCAAGCAGGTTCTGCTCAATTGAAGAATACAATGATAAATGGCCAAGGATATTTGAATATATGAGAACAGGGAAATGGGAAGATGTCAGCGCGCTTCTCAAGGAGAAGCCTGAGCTCAAGATAAAAGAAGAATCGAAGCAGTTCGTGAGAGACGTCTTGATTGCTGGCGGCTATAAAGATGGGACAAAGATACCAGATCTCACAGATGACCAGATTGTTGAGACTGCTTGGAGGTACATAAGCAGCTACGAGACTCTGACAGGGAAGACATTCGACTTTGCGCAGAGCGAACTGCCGACGGTGAAGAAGAGGATAATGAACAACCTTGTAAAAGCAGGCATCGCTTATGGCGCATGCGTCGTACCTATAGGCGCGAGCAAAACTGATGCAGAGCACTGGGGCAAACTGGAAAAAGCGCTGACAGAAGCAAAAGTGCCGTTCACGCAGCCGTTCTATGGCTCGGCGCATAGAGAAACGCAGCAGGTCCTTGATTTTGTGCATAACATGGATGCGACATCAATCGAGCCGCTAGTCTATCTGACCTTCGCAGGAAGGAGCAACGGCCTCGGACCTGTTGTCGCAGGCAACACACCTTATCCTGTGATAGCGAATCCGGTATTCTCAGATATCGGGACATATTCTGTTGACATCCATTCAAGCCTGCGCATGCCAAGTAAATTACCGCTGGCTGTCGTTGTCGATCCAGGTAACGCAGCATTGATGGCGAAAAGGATCGTTGACATGGTGAGATGATGCCAAGCTTGAATGTCCTCTCACAAAGATATGCGACGCCAGAGATAAATGACATCCATTCAGAAAAGGGGAAGATACTCTCTGAGAGAGAGCTTTGGATTGCGGTCATGAAGGCGCAAAGGGAGCTTGGTGTCAACATCCCGGCAGAGGATATTGAGAAGTTTGAGCGTTCTAAGGGGGAGATAGATGTCGATTGGATACAGGTGAGGGAGCTTGAGATAAAGCATGATGTGAAGGCAAGGATTGAAGCTTTTGTCAAAGTCTCAGGGGCCGGAGAGCATATACACAGGGGCATGACTTCCCGCGATCTGACAGACAATGTGGAGCAGATGCAGATAAAAAGTTCCTCAGAGATATTGATTGGAAGATATGCATCTGTGCTGCGCCATATGATGGTGAAAGCAGAATCTTACAGAGACTTAGTTATAACCGCAAGGACACATCATCAGGCAGCCCAGCCGACATTGCTAGGAAGGAAATTCAGCATGTGGGGCGAAGAGCTTTATTTTCACATTGAAGGGTTTGAGAATTTCATTTCAAGATACCCTTTGAGAGGCATCAAAGGCCCGGTCGGAACCCAATCAGACATGCTCACCCTTCTTGGCAGCCAAGATAAAGTTGATGTTCTTGAGCAGAGGGTCGCAAAGCTTCTGGGCTTTAATGTAGTCTTAGATAGCCCTGGGCAAGTTTATCCGAGATCGCTTGATTATGCCTTCCTGTCACATCTCTCTTTGCTTGCGGCTTCACCAGAGAACTTTGCGAAGAACATAAGGCTTATGGCAGGCTATGAGCTTGTGACAGAAGGTTTCGGAAAGCACCAGAAAGGCTCAACTGCGATGCCGCACAAGATGAACACCAGAACTTCAGAGCGCGTCTGCAGCCTTGCAGAGACGATCAAGGGATATGTCGATATGGGATCAAGGCTCTCTGGGGACCAATGGGAAGAAGGCGATGTCTCCTGCTCTGCCTTGAGAAGAGTCGCCATACCAGATTCAATCTTTGCCTCTGACGGCCTCATTGAGGCGACGCTCACTGTGCTGAATGATTTCGGAGCTTATACGCAGATGGTGCTGGCTGAGAAGAATAGATATCTTCCATTTCTGGCAACGACACAATTCTTGACGCTGCTGACCAAAGCTGGCATGGGAAGAGAAGAAGCGCATGAAGTCATAAGGAAATATGCTGTAGGCGAGGCGCTCAATATGAGAAACCTGGGAATATATGAGAACCGCCTTGTTGATAGGCTTATTTCCGATCCAACTGTTTTAGCCCTTGGCATAACCGAAGACAAGTTCGTCAATGCTATGAAGGAAGCAGAAAATGCAAGCATCGCCGGGGCCAGCAGCCAGATAGATAATGTGAGGCATAAGGCAGCATCAGTTATTGTGAGACATGAGGAAGCTGCAAAATACGAACCAAGGCCTATAAGATAAAAATAAAAAATCTATTTCTTCTTTTTCATCCTCTTGGACACGTTGATCGCCACAACTATTATGACAATCACCCAAAGGAGCCAGAAGTCTAGGAAGACCGACATGAACCTTGTCTTTGGCCTTATCTCCAGCGCCACTTTAGCCGTGTCCTGCATCTGCTTCCCCTGCTCATCCTCATAATTTATCAGGAGATCAAGGCTATATCTGCCAGGCGTCGCATCCTTGTCTGTGTCTAGGGTGAACTGCATATTTTGTTTCTGGCTGACATCCAGGCTGTCAAGATAATGCACGCTCCCGTCAGTGGAGAACGGGAACTGAGGCACTATCCTCACCTTAAGCTTGTATGCCTTGTCAGTTCCTGTGTTGAGAAGCATCAAGCCAAGCTCTTTCCCGTTCTGGTTAGGATAATAGCCATCACTGACTCCAGAAGTGTCGAATTTTGCCTTCTTCTTCACTTTCACGGTGAAATCAAAGTTCTTTGCCTGCTGCACGTTGTTCTCATCAAGATAAGTGAGCTTCATCTGCATAGGGTAATCCTTCGATGGCGCATCTTTCGGCACTTCTATCGCGACTGTGGCTGTCTTGCTCTGCTTCGCGTCTATCTGGCCTATTGAGCTTGTGGACTTCGCCCATTTCACATCAATTGGAGAGGAAGCGCTGAATTCTGCATACACGCTGCCTGCCCTGAAGTCTCCATTGTTGTCTATTGTGACAGTCAACATACCGGTGTCTCCAGGATAGACATCTATAGGGTCAGAGCCAGTTATTCGGGCATCAAGCTTTGGTGATCCCTGGAGATAGATGTTCACGATATCAGATCCTGTGTACTGGATGAATGTCGGCGTCTGATAATCAGTATTGACTTTTACCTGGTAATAACCGCCGACCCCTGTAGGATCTGCTTTCAGGGGGAAAGATGCAGTGGCGCTGTCTCCGTAACATAAATCACCGACAGATATTGTGCCGACACCTTTGGCTATGAAAGGAAAGCTAGATTCAACATTTGTGGAAAGCTGCTTCGCGCAAACTGTCGGCTCAAGGTTCTTGAATGTGACAGTGAGCGTAAAGTCTTTTCCAACGGCAGCAGCCCCATCTATCCTGTAATCTGAAACCACTACATTAGGCTTGACGCTCGCATAAACAGGAAGCGCAAGCAGCAATATCATCGCCATAAACATCAGTTCTTTTCTCATTTTACCCTCCTTATTCTATATCTCTCCTGAAGACAGTCAAGC
>JAGVOV010000146.1 GCA_020052545.1 archaeon
ACCCTGCCAGAAATAACAAGAAAAGAGGGTCTTGGGCCAATTAAAGGTGTTGTAGCCAATCCTGGAAAAGCAAAAGGCCGTGTTTTCTTGGTATTGGAATCGCTTGGCGGGATCAGGGCAAAGCAGCTCAGCAAAATGAAGAGAGGCCAGATACTTGTGACAACAAGCACCAGCCCGGATATGATGGTTGCGATAAAGAAAGCGGCTGCCATTGTCACGGATGTGGGCGGCCAGCTATCACATGCGGCAATCGTGTCAAGAGAATTCAAGATACCCTGCATAATAGGGACCGGGAATGCAACAAAGAGCCTTAAAACAGGCGACTTTGTTGAGGTAGATGCAAACAAGGGCAAAGTAAGTAAGCTTTAACATTAACTTTAAATACTATTTTTCAAACCTTGAAGCCATGGAAGAAGAACACCGCTTGATTCAGGAAAGGCTGAAAAAGCTTGCAGCGCTCAGGGAAAAAGGATTCAACCCATATGATTACAGGTTTGACAAGACCCATTTTGCCAATGACATAAAAGAGAAGTACGCAGGCCTTGCTGCGGAAGAAAAAACTTCTGATATCGTCAAGATCTCTGGAAGGATAATGCAGATGCGCGACATGGGCAAGATAGCGTTCGCGCACGTCATGGATTATTCCGGCAAGATACAGGTCTTTTTCAGGGTAGACGACCTAAAGGAAAAATATGAATTGCTGAAGCTTCTCGACATCGGAGACATTGTGGGTGTTGAAGGCCATGTCTTCAAGACAAAGACAGGAGAAGTTACAGTGTTTGTCCAGGAATTCAAGCTCCTTACAAAATCCATCAGGCCGTTGCCTGACAAATACCACGGCCTGCAGGATCCAGAATTAAAGTACAGAATGCGCTACCTCGATCTCATAATGAGCCCCGACACCAAGAAGGCTTTCATCGTGAGGAGCAGGATAGTCGAGGCCATAAGGAAATTTCTGATAGACAAGGGCTTCTTGGAAGTGGAAACGCCGATATTGCAGCCCATCTATGGAGGCGCGGCCGCGAGGCCTTTCATAACTTATCATAACACGCTGAAGATGAACCTCTACCTGAGGATATCGAATGAGCTTTACTTGAAGAGGCTGATGGTGGGGGGATTTGAGAAAGTCTTTGAATTCTGCCGCGACTTCAGGAATGAGGGGATGGACACGAAGCACAATCCTGAGTTCACATTGATGGAGACGATGGCTGCATACTGGGACTACCAGGACAGCATGCGCTGCACAGAGGAGATGCTGGAATTTGTGGCGAAGGAAGTCCTTGGCACGACGAGTGTGCAGTTTGGCGACAACATAATAGAGCTGAAGGCGCCTTTCAGGAGGATCAAGATGATAGATGCCGTGAAGGATGTCACAGGGGCCGATTTCACAAAGATAGAACTGGAGAAGGCGAGAGATGTGGCTGCTAAGCATGGTGTGAAGATAACACCTCAGATGGGTGTAGGCGCGATAATGGCAGAAATCTTCGGAGAATTGTGCGAGCCAAACATAATCCAGCCCACCATGGTCATAGACCATCCGAAGGAGACATCTGCCCTTGCCAAGGAGACGAAATACAGCAAGGATTTCACAGAGAGGTTTGAGCTGATCATAGCAGGCAAGGAATACGGCAACATCTACTCAGAGCTGAATGACCCGGCAGCATTAAGGGAGAATTGGAATAAGCAGGAAGACTTGTTGAAGGCAGGCGATGAGGAGGCGCAGAGGACAGATGACGATTTCCTCAAAGCTTTAGAATACGGCATGCCGCCTTCTTCTGGGATAGGCATCGGCATAGACAGGCTTGTTATGCTGTTCACCAACAATCAATCCATCAGGGATGTGATATTTTTCCCGACTTTGAGGCCGGAATGATTACTTTCTTGATATTTTCAGAAATATATACTGTATGACCATAAAATATAAATATTAGCTATGCACTTCTGCTATACAGTTCTGTATAGCGGAACTGGGGTGATTGAATGCACAAGAAAAGACTTCTGGTTTTGGATGATGAGCCGCATATCGCTAATCTCGTCAAGATGAGCCTCAAGCACAAGTTTGATGTTGAGGACGCATATTCGGGAGAAGAGGCATATGAAAAGATAAAAGTGTGGCGGCCTGATGTGATATTGCTTGACATAATGATGCCAGGCGTCGATGGTTTCACTGTCTGCAAGACATTGAAGGAGAATCCAGAGACAGAGGACATTCCGATAATAATATTGTCTGCAAGGACCCAGATGATGGACAAGTTCAAGGCGATAGACCTTGGCGCAGATGATTATGTCACAAAGCCTTTCGATCCTTTAGAGCTTGAGAACAGGATTGAGAGCAACCTTATATTGCATAAATTAGAAAAACAGATGTAAAAGGAGGCCAATATGAAAACCGCTTTGCTGCAAGAGATAGAGGAGCTTGAGCAGGAAGAGGCCAATGAAGACGATGTGTATGCGCACAGGTCAAGGGAATCTTTGATTGAGAACGACGAGCTTTCCCATCTGGAAGACTGGTTCATGGAAGGCTATGAAGAAGACCAGGATAAGACTAGCGAAATAAGGAAGATTGAAGAAGAGTAGTTGGGGGTTAAGATGCACAATTTTGCCTGCGGAGATAGGGATCACGCTTCAATACTTGATAGCATAAGGAACCCAAAGGTAAGGTACATCTGTGACGTTGTCTACAAGGATTATAAAAGGATAAGCAATGGCAATCCTTTTGTCTCTCATCCTATGGGAGTTGAACAGGTCCTTGTGGCTGGGCTGGAACTTGCGCCCTCACTCAGGGACATAGCAAGCAATTCTGCTTACATCCATGATGCCAAGGAAATGGCAGCCTTGGCGGACAGGAAAAAAGTTGAAGAGCTTATAAGGCAGCTGGGCGACGATGTGTATGAGATAGTATCATCGGTCACTGTCATTAATCCCCATCAGGAACCAAAGGAAAGGCTTCAATACCATATCGGAAGGATAAGGGACAATGTGATGCACGGTGAATTTTC
>JAGVOV010000082.1 GCA_020052545.1 archaeon
AAAGCCTTTTGTTCAATGACAATATCCTTTTCTGTGTCTCTGTCTTCTCTTTGAGGAAGCCTGAAGGAAGTTCATTGAAGATCCCCTTTATCTGGTTGAGGGTCGCTTCAGTGGAATCATAATCGCGCTTCTGTAGCATTGACTCGGCGCCACCCATCAATTCATCGATGCGCTTGCTTTTCTGCTGCAGATCCTCGATAGAGAGCGCCCTATTGGCGTTGCTTATCTCTTTGTAGGCATTGAAGAGGCTTTCCTGGATGTCAAGCTTCTCGCTCATGAATCCGGGCGGTAGTGTCTCGTATGCGGCCTTTATCTTGTTGTATGTCGTGAAGGCGTTGACAAGGTCTCTTTGGTCCAGATAACGCTTGATTGAGGCAAGCCCAAGGCTTATCTGGGATTTTTTTGATGCTAAGTCGGAGGTGTAGAAGCTTTGCTGCTCCCTGATGAGCATCTCCCTGATCTCAAGAACTTGTTTCTCAAGCTCGGCCTTCTCAGAGACAAATCCCTCGGGCATCTCGGCAAATTTGCTTTCCATCAGTTCATAGAGCTTGTTTGCGTCCTCAACCTTCTTGTTCTTCAAAGAATCAAGGATCTTCTGCTTCAACGACATCAAATCACGGTTGAGATCATTCGCTTTCTTCGTCTCAAACTTGTCGATGAAGATGCTCAAGTCGCGGTTAAGCTTGATCATCTGCCTATTGATATCTTCTTTCTTGTTCAGGTATTCCTGGCCGAGCCTTTGGTAGAACTGCTCGATCTGCGAATATGCTTCCTGCGCTTTCTCTATGTCACCCCATTTCAGGAATTCATATGCCTGGCCCAGAAGACTCTCGACATCGCTGCCTTTCTTCAATGCGCCAGACTCTGCTTCCTGCACTTTCTTGCTGTATTTTGTTATGCTTACGCTGTTATAGAATTCCTTCATGCTGCTGTACAGGTCGCGCAGCATGACATTTAATTGGGAGTAAGTCTGCTTGGCTTTCCCATATTCCCCATTCTGCTTGAACTGCATCGCTTGATTGAGAAGCTTATGTACTTCCTCGAATTTCTGCGCAGTCTCCGCCTTGATTGGCTGCTCGCTCTCAGTGCTGTCAAAGCCGGCTGAAGCCTCAAGGTTCTTTATCTTTAGGCCTATGTCGCCGAAAGCCCTTTCCATAAGGTCGAATTCATTCTTCTGTATGTGAGAATCGGCCTTCTCGATAAGGAGAAAGAGATCATTCAGCTTCTGCTCTGGAGTCTTGTCAGCTTTAGCAGACGTGCCGCCATAGACAAGGAATGGTGTCGTGAACTTGTACTTTATCGTGACAATCCCTTCCTCTTCCAGGAAGTTTGCCCATGATTCTATGACATCAACGCTGACAGAAAGCTGCTTTGCCGCATCATCAAAAGAAATCTCTTGCTGTTTCCTAGTTAATTCTATAAGTGCATCTACATCTGTCTTGACTACATCATCCGTTGACAGCATATGCAAATTCAGTGCTGTCATAGTATATAAAGATTGCCATATTTAAAGAGAGAAAATGTTTTCACCTTGGCATGGTAATAAATCATCAATCTTTGACAAGAACACTATGGTTTTTGCCGCCAAACTGGAAAATGCCTGTCAGCCCATATTGCGCGTAATGGTATGGGTCTATCCTCAGTGCATAGCTCCTGTCATCATGCTGCAATATATTGACATCGCTTGACATGTCTGTCCTTACGGGGCTGTTGCTCTCATTCACCATATACAAGGAGCCGGGGCAATAATTGTTGAAATAGCAGTAATCGACAAAGCTCCTGTTATAATAATCTCCAGAATCAAGCTTGAATGCATCATCTTTCGGCAGCACAGTCTCGATGCCGCAGCACGGATCCGAGCCATTAATGTCATTGTAGAAGCGGGCGATGAAGCTTATTCCGGCCTGTTCTGCCTTGTAGCTGCTGCCGTTTATGTATTTCTCAAAATTTGTCCTGTTCCACAAAGTGAAATTAGTTGCATTTATCATCTTGGCAAATCCTAGGGTGTTCAGAAGTATGTAAGGATCCTCAAATCCATTTATATCAAAGTCAACGCTCCTGTCGCCTGTCATGTTCCAGGATGCCATGCTATCATTCGTCTCAACTATTACCGTATAATTGGCTCCCACACGCCATGGCCCTGTGTCATTATTCTGAAAAAACATGAGGTTTGATATGTTGACTGAAGTATTAATCATCATATATGCTTTTGAGACACTCTTCAGCTGCGAGAGCTGATGGTTCACCGTGTACCCTTCCATGTAATTGATGTTGTATGGCGCCAGAGATATGTTCACCTGATTCTTGTCGGTGCCATTGACGGCAAGCGCTTTCACGTTTGCGAGGAAATCGTCAAGATTGGACGCGAATCCTCTTGGCTTTGCGGGAAAATTATCTGTGTTAAGGTAATCGATATAAGATTTTATCGCCCTCTGGGAAGCCGTCTTCACGACATTCTCAGTATAGCTCGACGAAAGCTCCCTGAAGAAATCATTTATCGTCATCACCCTATTCTTTATCACAGGGATGCGGTTCTCAAGAGTCACGTAGCTGATTGGCCTTGTGTACATCAAAAGTACTGACACTGCCATGATCGCTATTATTGTGAAGACGACTGCCTTTTTATTCATGTTGATTTTTGCCATACTGTTATGTTTACTTTATAAGGGCCCCAGCCATACTGCGGCTTATAGATCCCATTCACGATCCTCTTGTAAAGTATCAGATTCCTCGCCTTTCTTGGGTCTGTCAGGTTATTAATCACGATCATAGACTCAATAGTAATCCTTATGTCATAATTAAGGGGCACAGTGCTGTTCAGGAAATTCTCCAGGAACTCTGTCGACAGGTTCATGCACGTCACGGGCGCGCATTTTTGGCCCGCCAAAGAAATATCCCTAAAATAATATTCTCCGATCTGCTGCATTATCGTGTTGTCAAGGTTTATTATGGCCCCATTCCTCTTTTGGTTCTGTATGGCCTGGTAATCATTATCATTTAGCTCATAGAGCTTTGTGTTGGCCATAGTATTCAAAAAATCTTGTGACAATGATAATGTCTGCACTTGGAAAGGCCTTGTCACGAGGTTAGAAGCGGCAAGAATGACGCCTATTATCACGATCATTATGGCCATGAAAGCGTCCATGCTGAAAAAATAGCCTCTTTTTTCCATTAGGGCGGTTGCTTATCTTGCCTAATAAAAATCTTTCGCATAACGCAAACTCGTCGTTCAGCCAAATCTATTATCTCAGGTGCCAGTTTTTGGGCACCTTTCCTAATACGGACGAGCTTGCGGAACATGTCGGAAAGCGAAGCTTTCCGAGCATCGTCGGAAACTTCAGGTTTCCGAGAGTTAACTGCACCCAAAACGTGAGATTTTAAGCCCATACACAGTTAACTGTAAAGATATAAAAAGAAAGAGCCCTTCTCGCAGAGAATGAAGAAAGTCATGGTCTTCGGCACTTTTGACGGCATCCACAAAGGGCATGAATTCCTTTTTGAAGAGGCGAAAAAACATGGGGACTTCCTCATAGTCGTTGTCGCGAGGGACAAGACAGTGCTTGAGATAAAGAAGAGGCTACCAAGGAGAGACGAGAAGACAAGGCTCTTAGATTTGAGAAATCTGTCAATAGTAGACGAGGCTGTGCTCGGCAATGATGAGGACAAGCTCAAGATTGTTCTGCAGAAGAAGCCAGATATAGTTTGCCTTGGCTATGACCAAAAGAGCTTTGTTGACCAGCTGAAGGAAAGGATCAGCATAGACAAGCTGCCGATAGAGATAATCCGCCTGGGCTCATTCATGCCTGATGTGTACAAGAGCTCTAAGCTCGATAAGTGATTACTTACTTCTGGGTAACATAACATTTATAAGTAACACTGGTTTCCAGCCCGTTATGGTGAAAATAGGCATAGTTGACACAACGTTTGCTAGGTATGATATGGGGGGCCTCGCGATTCAAACCTTGCAAGAGAATACAAAAGCGGAAATTCTAAGATGCACGGTTCCAGGCATAAAAGATACGGCCATAGCGGCCAAAAAACTCTTTAAGGAAGGATGTGACATAGTCTTAGTCTTTGGGATGGCTGGAAAAGCAGCAGTAGACAAGCAATGTGCGCATGAGGCAAGCCTCTCTTTGCAGCAGGTACAGTTGGCGGCAGAAAAGCACATACTTGAAGTCTTTGTGCACGAGGATGAAAGTTCTGATGCAAACGAACTTAAAGAAGTTTTCAGGAACAGGACAATTAAGCACTGCTTGAACGCAATTGAACTTTTGAAAGGCAAAGGAGCATTGCAAAGAAATGCAGGGACCGGGAGGAGACAAGGATTTGATGATGAAGGGAACATAGGCGAGAATGTGGGCGAGCCATGCATAGGCATTGTTGTAGCTGACTTCAACGGTGAAGTGACACATAAGATGCTTGAGGCTGCAGTAAACCATGCTAAAGAGAGAAACATGCCAATTGCAAGAGTATTGCACGTTCCAGGAGCGTTTGAAATACCCTTTGCAGTAAAGAATCTTTTACAGATGCATTCTGTGGGGGCAGTGGTGACAATAGGTGCAATAATAAAAGGGGACACCAATCACGATGAAGTTATCGCATTAACAGTCGCAAAACAAATTTCGGAGCTAAGCTTGCAGTTCAACAAGCCGGTGACTCTTGGCATTACTGGCCCAGGCATGACAGATGAGCAAGCGGTTGAAAGGATATCTTATGGGAAGAATGCAGTTGAAGCTGCAATAAGGATGATAAAATATGTTTGAAGCTGAGACACTTTTGCCTACAAGTTTTGGAAACTTTAAGCTCCTTGCTTACGTGGACAAAGAAACGCAGGTAGTTCTGATGAGTGAAAAAAAATTTGAAATTCCTCTTGTAAGGATTCACTCAGAATGCCTGACAGGGGATGCATTCCATTCGTTGAGATGCGACTGTGGGCAGCAGCTGGAAAAAGCTATGGAGTTAATAGCTGAAAATGGCGGGATACTCATTTATCTGAGGCAGGAAGGAAGGGGAATTGGGCTGAAGAACAAAATTCAAGCTTACAGGCTGCAGGATAATGGCTTGGATACTGTCGAGGCCAACAAGGCCCTTGGCTTCAAAAGTGACGAGAGGGATTTCACGGTTGCTACCAAGATATTGAGAGATTTAGGAATAACTAAGATTAAGCTTCTGACCAATAA
>JAGVOV010000174.1 GCA_020052545.1 archaeon
GAAGCCTTTTGTCCTTCTCAATTATCAGCGTGCCTATCCTGTATCTTGCCATCAAAACTGCGCATTCCTGAAGTGTCGTTCCCGGTGCTACAACCACCGGCTTTATGGTCATCACATCAGCCACTTGATAGCCTGTCCTCATAAGAATGGCGATTTCAGCATGGTTTTTAAAGTTAATCTTTCATCCTCGGCAGGCCATACCTCATGAACAAGAATGCGATGCCGATGACAACCCAGAACAGGAGATGCCCTATCTTGCCTGTGACCATAAGATAGAGGTTCAGGACCAATAATACTATAAAGAAAAAAACCAGTATAGGCTTGGGCCTCAGCAGATTTTTCATCAGTAGTTCAATAATATCTCGACATCTTTCCCGAAGATATCTTTAAGGTTTTCAAACAGCTTCTCCTTGATGAATGTCTTTGCCGGGATGTCTACCTTGGCCAGCGCCTGCTCATACTCGCTCAGATCTGATTTCTGGATTTCGGTGAGCTCGCCCTTATCGCTTATCTTGGCCTTTGAGATATATTTCTCCTCATTCTCTATGTCATGGATTATGAAAGCCTCGCTGCCAAGCAATATAACCTCGCCGAACTTGTCGCCGTGCTTTACCCTTATCCTGACGCGGTCGAGCTCCCTTCCGCGCTTTCTTTGGAGATATTCTACCATGAATTTGATGAACTCGAAGCTCTTCTTCTTGACCTCTTCCATGTCTACCTTGCTCAGCTTCCCGGCATCATAGTCCTGCTTTGCCTTGATGACTTGCTTCAATATCCTCAAGAATTTCTCGGGCATCGTCCCCTTGCTGACAACTTCCTTCTCGAAATAATTTATAATCTCTGTATCCTTGACCTTCTCTATGCCTTCAAGCTTCAGGATGTCCCTGATTATTGTTATGACAGTCTCGTAAGTGTGCAATATCCCCTCTTCTTCCTTGACTTTCTCTATCTGGGTGAAAAGCTTTTTTACCCTCTTCAGGAATTTGTCGCCATCGGCCAGAAGCTCGTCAAGCTCTTTCCCTGTCAATTCCTTCTTGGTGCCATGCTCGATGTCTTTCCTTATCTGGATGACGCGCTCGAGCACCTGTACACTTGCCTCGTCAAGGAGCTTCTCTTTCTTCACAAAGACTTCGCGCATCAGGCCCGGGGTCTCTTTTGGCGTTGGTGGAGGAAGGCCGAATAGCATCAACGCTGCCTGAGATGGCGTCAGCAAGGCATAGAATATGTCTTCCATGCCTATCTCTTTTATCTTCAGCTGTACGCGCTGCAGCATCTGCTCTCCTGATTGCATATACATCTCTATGGCTTCCATGCTCGGCCTTATCTTGCCCATCTTCAACAATTGTTTCCATGGCATAAATATGCCGCGGTCATAGAACGGCACTCCATCGCGCAGGAAGGTGAATATTATGGGGTTTGCCTCTCTTATCGAGTCCCAGAAATCTGTCAATATGTACACTTGGATGTTTATCTTGTTCTTTATGCCGGTCATCTCTCCGGCTTCGATGCCCATGCCTATGATGATCGCGCGCAGCTTGTCCTTCAATTCTGCCCTGGTCATCTTCTTCACATCTGTGTCATCAATCACGACAAAGACATCGATGTCGGACTCTTTTGTCGCCTTTCCCTGCACCAAGCTGCCTGCAAGCACATAGCTCACGATGTATTTCTCGAATTTCTTCAGCACCATGTTCTTGTGAATCTCTGCTATCTTTATTGCTGAAAGCATGCCAAGATCATGGACTGGAGCGGACATCGCGATGAGCTGAAGAAGCTCATATTTCGCATCATAGCATGCCTGCCACAGCTCTGTGAATATGACAACATTTGGAGCAAGGTCTTTGTTTATGTCCTTGGCTATCTGCTCTATTATTGCAGCGAGCTTGGCCTTCAATTCTTGTTTCGTCATCTTCTGGCTGTCTGTGTCATCTATCAAGACGAGCACATTGATCTTGTTCTTATCAACCTCTTTCCCTTCCTCAGGCTTGTCTGGCGGCAACAATGCTATGCCTGCAACGTACTTGTCAAATTTTTCGATGACTTTTGTCTTGAACTTCTCCAGGTTATCCTTGATATGGGCAAGCTTCTCCTGCGCCTCTTTAGGGAGACTTTCCATGTCAGGGAACATGGGTTTTTCCTCGGTCTTTTCAATTGGTTTAGGTTCAGATTTGGTCTCCTGTTTCTGCTCTTTCTTCGCCATTATGATTACCTCGTTGTGATGAATATCAAGATAAACTCATGTATTTAAAAGTATTGATATTGAAGAAAATATAGAAGCGAGACAAAAAGGTCAAAGAGAGTGGGGTTCATCCCCACCTGTTTTGGTGCAGCTTTATGAAAAGATGCTGAGGCAATAATGTCAGGGCCCTAATCTTGCTATAATTGACATAAGTTCAGCTTCATCCCTGGACCGGTTTATCTTGATACCCCTCTGCATAAAGTAATCTTCCTTTGTTGGCCATGTCCTCCCATTTAGTATGACCGGCATCTCATTATATTTACTCTTGATGAAATCTGCCAAGTCATAGCCACTATAACCATTTCTTATATTGTTGCCAATGATGCAAAGATCATACTTTTCGCTTTGC
>JAGVOV010000096.1 GCA_020052545.1 archaeon
AATATCTGTAAAATTATTTAATGTATATCTCAATGCAGTAATTGGAGATTTAAACAAATACAACTACAAAGAACTATATTTTAAGCAAATATTGAGAGAAATTTTTGTTACATTGTCTTGTCCGATAAGTTGGAATAGTTTCACAAAAACAACTGAAATAAAATCCCATAATACCGTACAAGAGTATATTACTGCGCTTGAAGAGTTATATGTTGCAAATATTTCTTATCGGTGTTCAATACATGATAAAAGAATTCATAATTTTATGAAAAAGGTCTACATTCTTGACCCTTTCTTCTTTCATGCGTTGCACGGCTGGTCAAATGGAAAAACAAATTATTTTGTTAATGCCAAAGAAAACTTGATGAATTTAGAAATCAAAAGCAAAATTGCCGAGGGTGTTGTTTATAATCATTTATGCAGATTAGCATATAGCTTGAACCCTCGTGATTTGTTCGACCCTAAAAGCACAATCTGTTATTATGAAGATAAGAGCAAAAAAGAAGTTGATTTTGTTGTCCTGCACGATGATACATATTATCCTTTTGAAGTCAAATATCAGGCCAGTATATCAAACTCAGACTTCATAGGCTTCAAATCATTCAATAAAGGAGTATTGATTTCAAAGGATGAGTTAGGCATGTACAGAAATTATGTTAAAATTCCTATATCATTGTTTTTGATGATGGTGTAACTATGGTGCATTATTTGATTGAATTTAGGTTTCATGGAAAAGCAAAATATTCAATCAAGGGGATTGCAATAGATTTATATCATAAATTTCATATAAGGACTGAACAGCATCCGCACATCACCCTCACAGGTCCATTCACTACACATGATGAAAAAAAGCTGATAGGTGATTTCAATCGTGCATGTAGTGCTAGCAACCTAATGCGCTTCTCAATTTCAGGTTTCAGTTTCTTTGAAGATGCCCGGACTGTATATGTGGATATCAAACCAGATGAACACCTTGGTATGTTTAGATGGAATCTTTCTCAGCAATTGGGAGGATATTGCGTATTAACTGATTTTGATAAGAACAGGGACTTCAAATTTCATGCAACAATATCCAATCACGTGCCTCTCCACAAATTTGAAAGAATCAAAGATTATGTTACAACTTTGCAGACGCCAAAATTTCAGCACGTTATGGTAAGAGCCACTCTTCTAAAAGGAGGCATCATTCTAAGAGAATATGACTTTTTACTCAGAAGACCATTAGTCCGAAGATTAGCACTCAACAAGCACATCTATGCCAAGACGATTAATCTACTGGAAGGCCATCTTACAGGGAACTATGATGCTAATGAATCCATCAAAGAAGACGTTAATGTACCCAAACCTGGATTTCTGAATAAATTGAAAAGATCATTTACAAAGCCAAGAATATTTTTTACTTCCGATCTGCATTTGGATCATGAAAATATCATTAAATACTGTCATCGCCCATTTTTGAATGTAGAAGATATGAACAGAACTCTCGTCAATAATTGGAACAACACGATAGAAAAAAATGACCGGGTGTATTTCCTTGGTGACATGAGTTTTGGGAAAGGAAGTAGGAGTGCAGACCATTGGCTGAGTAAACTGAATGGAGACATCTACTTTATTAGAGGATTTTCCTACAATGTTTCAGGAGAAAGGAATCAACACGATAAAATTTCCAGAACAAAGAATGTGTTTGACAGCCTAATAATCGAACACAATGGCAGGAAATTTTATCTCGTGCATGATCCTGCCAATATTCCTTCAGATTGGAAAGACTGGGCAATTTGTGGGCATCATCACAACAATAAGTTAGATGAATATCCATTTATTGATAAAAAGAATAAGAGGATAAATGTTTCTACTGAACTCACCAAATTTCGTCCTATTGATATTGATATGCTAATTGGAGAAATAGAAGACTAATTTCTGGACTTGACACACTTGACAGGGCGGACACAAAGTATTTATCTGAGCTATGCTTACTATTTTCTATCCAGATAAAACTATAAAGATAGAAACAGATATTCATCTGCAGCTATGTAAACGGTCCATCCGCTAACAACGATTTTGGCGAAAGCGTTACAATTTAGTAACGGAAATATAAATTTTTCGTTTTGATATCACTTATGAGTGATAAAAATATAGTGAAGAAATTAAATCAATAAATCCTGTTCACCACAAGCTCAAACTTTCCTGCCGGCACCTTATATTGCGCTTTCTCATGAACTTTCTTTCCCATCAATGATTTCGCTATCGGTGTCTCTGGCGATATGACTGTGACTTCACCGAAACTCATCGGGACAGAAATCCCATTGCCGCCGGGAAAAATAAGATAATACCTTTTCTCAGAGCCCAATATGGCCTCGACCAAAGAGCCTTTGGCGACCTCCCCATTGGAAGCTGTATTGGTCCTTCTAGCTTCCTTCAGCACATTGAGCCTGACAGCTATGTTGCTCCCATAGCAGGAAAGGTCATGCTCCATCTTTGTTGTCGGAGCCTGATCATCGGGATCGAGCCTTTCAGCGCCGTCATCCATCCCTTCGGCATGATTCTTATAATGGCTTATGGAATCATTGATGCCATACTGCATGGCGCGCAGAACTTCTTTTACGACAAGTCCTTTGTCAACCTTTTCATTTCCCATTCTCCGGTGGGAAATTGATGCCTTTAAAAAAGTTCACTTTCCGATAGTATATTGCTTTGGCAGATAATCTTTTTATACTCGTGAATCAATGATGCCTCATGGACCCCTTAATCTGGAGATTCCTTGAAGAAGGATATCAAGAGCACCCTCTGAAGAAGGAGATGCGCCTCTTCCTCGAGAGGCACGAGAGGAAAGAGCTTGAGATCCTTTGGCAGAACTACACATTGAAGCAGGCAGAAGCAGAAGAGATACTTGAGCAGTACAACGACCTTAAATCCAAGCTGAAGAGATAGATTAGGCGGCCCTTCTATAATGGTTCCTTAGGTGCTTTGCCGTCTCATGGGAAAATGAGGTTATAGCAAATATATTCTCGCCGAGCTCAAAGAATGCTGGGGTCTCAAAACGTGGCATAAAATGAAAATGCATGCGCATCGCAGTATCTCCATGATTGAAGCGGGCCTGGTGCATCACCACATTAAGGCCTTTAACATAAAGATCTTTTTCGTATGAATGGAAGATGCCAAGCATCGACCTCGCCACAGAGATCCTCTCATCTCTTTCCATCTCGAGTATCGTGGCTGCGCCACTTTTCGGGAAGACAATCATCTCATGCGCAAACTGCTGCGCATAAGGGGCAGCTATCACGACATGCTCATCTTCATAAGAGACAAGGTCAAGCCTCCTCAATGTCTGGATATAGAGGTCAAATATATTTACGCCATGGGTCAGCATCATATAATCAGCTTTGCTCGCTTCATGGTCAGATCTTGTCAGCATGTCATCATCAACAGTCATATCCTGGCCGTGGAAATGAAACTGCGTTGACCCGCCCTTCTTTCCTAGCACATCATGGTTGATGCCAGAAGCAACACCATCATTGCCTTGGTTCTTCCTTGTCCTGTGGATCCTGTATCTAGATTCCATGAAATTCTCCATGTCTTCGTAAGTCAGGCTTGAAAAATTCGTCTTATGTGTAGTAAAGACAAGCAGACTATGGCCCTCCTTAGATGGCATCTTGTTGGTAAAAGCATATGGATGGCCGTTCATGCCTCCAATATTGGCACCATCTTTCGGTATCCCAAGGTCAGTCATCACATTTTTTGGTTCACATGTCTTTTCTATGTTGTTGGGATAGCAAAAATCGCAGTTTTCAATGTCAGCGTGCAGCCTTTCTTCGCTATCATCAAGCAAGGTTTCAAGATTGCCTTTCACCAACCCCATGGCCTCAGAGGCTGTAAATCCTTTTTCCTCCACCAGATGTTTAAGCATCCCTTCTATAACTTTGACTGAGTAAAGTTTCCCATTGTTGGGCCTGCCCATCCTGTTGACAGCAATGACTGATGTGTAGCTGCCGAACAATGGCTCTTTTCTCCGTAGCTTCCTGTTGGCATCTATAATATCATCCTCAGAAACAGGGCTAGGTAACCAAAGGTCGCTAAGCAGTCCCTTATCCGCCACTTCAATTGTAGTCATTCAGTGGTCCCTTGTGTATACCAATATGCCTAATGCCATTATTTTCCTTACTTAAATAGTTTTTGGTGTTTAAATGCAAGGTTCATAACACTTATAAAGAGCCAAGACAACCCTTCCAGAATGGAATTCAAGGATATTGTCATGAAAAGATATGCCACAAAGAGCTTCAATGGAGAAAAGATCCCAAAAGAGAAAGTTAATCAGCTCCTTGAGATAATAAGGAATGCTCCATCATCAAGCAACTTCCAGCCTTGGAAGATAATGGTAATAGAAGACCAGGCAACTAAGGAGAAACTGGCGCCTGCGGCATACAACCAGAAACAGATAACGACATGTTCCCACTTATTGGTGTTTTGCGTCGATACTGACTTGAAAGGCAAGATAGCTTTGGTAGAAAAAGCCATGGCCAAGAACGGAGCAAGCCCTGAAGCAATCAAAGGCTTCATCGATTATCTCAATGGCCATGAAGCGAAGATGACGCCGGAGAAGAGGCTGCCCTGGGCCCAGCGGCAATTGTATCTGGCTTTGGGCAATGCTTTGAACGGAGCAAAATCACTAGGATTTGATTCTTGTCCAATGGAAGGCTTTTCCTCAGAAGAATTCAGCAAGATATTGAACCTGCCCAGCAACATTGTGCCGACGGCATTATGCCCGATAGGCTTCGCTAACGACACACCAAGGCCAAAGTTCAGGCTCCCGAAAGAAGATATCTTCTTCTAACAGCTGTGCTTCTCGCCAGGATTAAAATGTTTCTTGCACTTACTGCAGAACATCCTTTTTGCTAGAGGCTTGCCGAACAGCTCGCAGCTCTTCGCGCCGCAAGTCTTCGCTCCGCCTTTCCACTGTTCCTCGGTAGCGATGCCATGGCAGCTTCCCGTGCATACATAATGTATCTCCATATTCTCACCTTGACTTCTTTTTTGTAGCTTCAATAACCTGTTTTATCCAGTCAAATTCAACCTCTTCAGGCCTCTTCTCTGGTTTCATTTCTTTCTTCTCGGTCTTGCTTTGCGAAGCAAAGTCTGCTGAACTTTGTTCAGCTTTGTCTTCCTTCTTCACTTCTTTGATCTCGATTTCCTTGCTCAGGTTGTCGACAAGCTTGTCAAACTCATTCAGCGGTTTTTTGTCATCTTCGCCCTTCTCATTCTTCTTGTAATCAGTCTTCTTCAGCTCAAATTCCTCGGTTTTCCTCTCTTCAAAAGTCTTACCATCTTCCTTCTTCGCATTAGAGTCATAAGTCGCAGAGCTATAGACCTTGCCGGGCGCCGTGTTGCTCTCATATCCAGCTCCAGACTTGCCGCCATGATAATCGCATTCGCATCTGTCGAACTTGATCTGGCCGTTGTAGTGCTCTGACATGGCAATAAAGGAAGCAATCAACTATATAACTTTTGTGAAAACGAAAGATTTATATTCAACCTTCCCCAAAGGCGAATTATTGGTAATTGGATTTATTTGGAAAGCACTGTTTCTTTGAACTAGTTAGAAAGATTTATAAACCAGCAAAAAATCCAATACATATGGCCGAATAGTTTCTTTGGGGACAAACAATGCTTGAATAGAGCCATGTATGACCCATAGAGACTATTTAAGCCAACCCAAGCAAAAGCCCTGGTAGTCTAGCGGCCTATGATGGAGCCCTGTCGTATAAGGGTTTCGTTATACAGTAAGGCTCCGACCCGGGTTCGAAAGCACCCAAAAGGTGCGCGGAAGTCCCGGCCAGGGCGCTTTAAATGGGCCGGTAGCTCAGCTTGGTAGAGCACTTGACTTTTAATCAAGTGGTCGCGGGTTCGAAACAGAACGCGAAAGTCCCGTCCGGCCCATTTACGCTGAAGGTGAGAAGTTGGAAAAGAAACCATTCGAATACGGAAAACACACGTTGGTGCCAAAGCACGCAAAGCTTTCTGACGGTGAGAAAGAGAAGCTTCTCAAAGAATACAACATAAGCGTCAAAGAGCTGCCGAAGATAAACATCAAGGATCCTGCGATACAGGGCATGAACCTTAAAGTCGGCGATGTCGTCAAGATCACAAGGAAAAGTGAGACAACAAGAGAGAGCGTCTTCTACAGAGGTGTCATAGATGGTTAATGCAAAATCACAGTCTTTGATAAAGAACTATTTCAAAGAGAGAAGTTTCATCGACGCTGATTTGGAGAGCTTCAACTATTTTGTAGACAAGGAGCTGCAGAAAGTCATCGAGGAGAACAAGGACATAGAACCGACAATCATCCCGCATAATATCGATGAGTTCAAGATAAGATTTGACAAGATCTGGGTGACGAAGCCAGAGATAACTGAAGCGGATGGAAGCAAGAGGAATATCTATCCCTCAGAGGCAAGATTGAGGAAATTGACATATTCAGCCCCAGTCTACATAGAAGTGTCTGCCCACATCAATGGCATACAGAGGGAGAGCTTCACGACACTGGTGGGAAACCTGCCGATAATGCTTAAATCAAATTACTGCCATCTTCATGGCCTGTCAAGAGAAGAGCTCATATCGAAAGGTGAAGACCCAGAAGATCCAGGCGGCTATTTCATAATCAACGGCACAGAGAAAGTGCTTATACATATAGAGGACCTCGCGGCGAACAAGATGATGATCGAGAAAGGCTCCTCATCAGGCTCTGAGTTCCAGGGCAGATTGTTCTCAGAGCGCGGCAGCTATAAGATCCCTCATACGCTTGAGAAGCTGAAAGACGGCATTTTCTATCTGACATTCACCCGAGCAAAAAGGATTCCTTTAGTCATAGTATGCAAAGCTCTGGGCATGCTGAAAGATGAGGAGATAATGCGCTTCATAGGCACAAAGACGAATGAAAGCACGATCTATGTCAACCTCTTTGAGTTCGCAGATGTGAAAAGCGATGAAGAGGCCCTTGATTATATTGCGAAGAAGATCGGGATAACGACAAGCAAAGAGATAAGGGTTGCTAGGACTCAAGAGATCCTTGACAAGTACTTATTGCCCCATATCGGCATAGAGAAGAAAGACAGGCTCGCAAAAGCCTATAACCTGTGCAAGTTCGCAAAGCGCTACACGCTTGTCGAGGACGGCATAATAAAGATTGATGACAAAGACCATTTCATGAACAAGCGCCTGAAATTCTCTGGAGATTTGCTTGCTGACTTATTTAGGGTTAACATCAAACTTTTGATTGGAGACCTTTTATATAATTTCCAAAGAATTGTCAAGAGAGGGAAATTCCCGAGCATCAAGGTTGTGATAAGGGACAAGCTCCTGACATCAAGAATTTACAGCAGCATGGCAACCGGCTCATGGGTCGGCGGCAGGAAAGGAATAAGCCAGAGGCTCCAGCGCCTGAATTATCTTGAGATGATGTCTCATCTCCAGAGGGTGATAAGCCCATTGAGCGCAAGTCAGGAGAATTTTGACGCAAGAGAGCTGCATCCTACCCATCTTGGAAGATTATGTCCTTTGGAGACACCAGAGGGAACAAACATAGGATTGAGGAAGAATCTTGCCTTGCTTACTGTTGTGAGCAAGGAAACGAATGAAGAGAGCATAGTGAAGGCCTTGAAGAACATGGGCTTGCAGGGCGTGAATTAAGATGGCAGAAGTCTATGTTGACGGGAAATTTGTCGGCAGTGTCGACAATGGTTCAGATTTTGCGAAACAGATCGTGTCGGAGAGAAGGAAGGGCAAGATAAGCTCTGAGATAAATGTCTTCTTCGATGACAGGCTTGATGAAGTCTATGTTGAGGTCGCAAAAGGCAGGGCAAGGAGACCATTATTGGTTGTCAAGGATGGCAAATCACTTTTCACCGACAAGCATGCGCAGCAGCTTGACAAGAACGAGATAACATGGACCGATTTGATGAATCAGGGAATCATAGAGTACTTGGATGCTGCAGAGGAGGAAAATGCCTATGTCGCATTCTTCGAGGAAGATGTAACGGCAGAACATACTCATCTGGAAGTCGATCCATTAGTGATGATGGGCTTCTGCTCGGGCCTCGTGCCTTACGGAAATTACAGTCAGAGCGCAAGAATATCATTTGGCGCGAAGAACCAGAAGCAGAGCCTTGGCGTTTATGCAGCCAACTATCTGGTGAGGATGGACATGGATGTGAACATGCTGCACACGCCTCAATTGCCGCTTGTGAAGACTATGCTTCATGACATATCTGATTATCACAGGCATCCAAGCGGACAGAACATTGTTGTCGCTGTCATGAGCCTTGAAGGTTATAACATGGAAGATGCAGTCATATTGAACAAGGCTTCCATCGACAGGGGCTATGGGAGGAGCACATATTACAGGCCTGCCATAGCTGAAGAGCTGAGATATTCAGGCGGCCTGATGGACGAAGTCTGCGTCCCAGGTAAGGATGTCAAAGGCTACAAGTCAGAGCGTGACTACCGCTTCCTGGAAGATGATGGTATGATATATCCTGAGGCGCAAGTCAAGGAAGACGATGTTGTCATAGGAAAGACAAGCCCGCCGAGATTCCTATCAAGCCTCGATGAATATAACCTGGCAAGCAGCTCAAGGCGCGAAAGCTCAGTCTCATTGAAGCATGGAGAAGAGGGAATTGTTGACTTTGTTGCATTGACAGAAAGCCAGGAAGGAAACAGGCTCATCCAAGTAAGGATAAGAGATCAAAGGATCCCAGAGATTGGCGACAAGTTCACAAGCAGGCATGGACAGAAAGGAGTTGTAGGCATCATAGTCCCGTATGCGGACATGCCGTTCAGCGCCTCTGGCTTGGTTCCAGACTTGATATTTTCTCCTCACGGAATCCCGAGCAGGATGACAATCAGCCACCTTATAGAGCTGGTCGGCGGAAAGGTCGGTGCTTTGGGCGGCCGCTTCATAGATGGCACGACATTCAGCTCAGAGCCTGAAGAGAAACTGAGACAGGAACTTCTGAATCTCGGATTCAGGGAAGACGGCACTGAGACCATGTACAATGGAGTCACAGGCCAGCAATTGACGACAAGGATATTCATAGGCAATATGTATTACCTGAAGCTTAAGCATATGGTTGCAAACAAGCTGCATTCAAGGGCACGCGGCCCCATCCAGCTTTTGACAAGGCAGCCGACAGAAGGAAGAGCAAAAGAAGGTGGCTTGCGCTTAGGAGAGATGGAAAAAGACACATTTGTCGCTCATGGAGCCTCATTGCTTTTGAAAGAAAGATTTGACAGCGACAAGACTATCGTCCCAGTATGTGAGAGTTGCGGCCTGATAGCTATCCATGATGAATTCAAGAACAGGAATTATTGCAACGTCTGCGGCGAGAATGTGGAAGTCTCTAACGTGGAGATAAGCTACGCCTTCAAGCTGCTGCTTGATGAGATAAAGAGTCTGGGCATCTATCCAAAGCTCGTGCTCAAGAACAAGTACTAGGTGCAAAAATGGCAAAAGAAACAAAATCAAAGGAAAAAGTCGAGGAAGCCGTAAAGATTGAGCAGCCAGAAGAAGTTGTTCAGGCACCAGAAGCGACAGAAACTACAGAGACGACAGAAGCGACAGAGGCGGTAGCAGAGGAGAAGAAGAACCCTTTCGAAGGCATGGACGAGTTTGATTACTTCGTTCACAAACAGGTCAGCAGCATCATCTTTGGCCTGTTTTCGCCGAAGATGATAAAGAAGATGGCGACAAATAAGATTGTGACGCCAGAATTGTATGACAAGGAAGGTTACCCAGTTGACGGTGGCTTGATGGACATCAAGCTTGGCGTCATCGACCCAGGCCTGAAATGCAAGACTTGTGGCAGCAAGCTGAAGGAATGCGTCGGACACTTCGGCTACATAGAGCTGGCAAGGCCTGTCCTTCACATAAATTTCGTAGGTTTGGCATATACCATGCTGAAATGCACATGCCGCGACTGCGGCAGGATCCTGGTTCCGAAACACAAGCTGGAAAAATACAAGCTTGACGAGATAGAGATGGAGCAGGGCCTTGAATACAGGCGAGCCAAGATAAGAGAGATCGTGTCAAGCGTAAAGACCACGACAAAATGCGGCCATTGCGGCGCAAGGCAGATGAAGATAACATTGGAGAAGCCGACAACTTTCCTTGAAAGCGAGAAGAGGATAAGCCCGATTGAGGTGAGGAGCAGGCTTGAGAAGATCCCAGATGAGGATTGTGAAGTCTTTGGCCTAAATCCGAAAGTGGCAAGGCCCGAATGGGCAGTGCTGACTATATTGCCGATTCCTCCAGTGACGATGAGGCCATCTATAACGCTCGAATCAGGAGAGAGGAGCGAAGATGACTTGACACACAAGCTCGGCGACATCGTGAGAATAAACCAGAGATTGTTTGAAAATATCAATGCAGGCGCGCCAGAGATCATAATTGAGGATCTGTGGGATTTGCTGCAATATCATATAACTACTTTCTTCGACAATGAGGTCGCGCAGCTGCCGCCAGCAAGACACAGAAGCGGACAGCCGTTGAAGACTATCTCAGAGAGGATAAAGAGCAAAGAAGGAAGGATCAGGCATAACCTTGCAGGAAAAAGGACAAACTTCAGCGCAAGGACAGTTATAAGCCCAGATCCAAAGATCAACATAAATGAAGTAGGAGTCCCTTTGATTGTGGCGATGAAGCTCACTGTCCCAGAAAGGATAACTGAATGGAACAAGGAGTATGTGCGTAAATTCGTCGAGAAAGGGCCAAAGGTATACCCAGGCGCAAATTACATAGTGAGGCCTGACGGAAAGAAAAAGAAGATCACAGATGAGACCAAGGAGCAAGTCTTGGAAGAGATACAGCCAGGCTACACTGTGGAGCGACATCTCATGGATGGCGACATAGCAATCTTCAACAGACAGCCAAGCCTGCACAGGATGAGCATGATGTGCCATCGCGTAAGAGTGTTGCCAGGAAGGACTTTCAGAATCAATCCCGCAGTCTGTTTCCCATACAACGCAGACTTTGATGGAGATGAGATGAACCTCCATATCCCTCAGACTGAAGAGGCAAGAGCCGAAGCAGAAATCCTTATGGAAGTTCAGACGCAATTGATCTCGCCAAAATACGGCTTGACAGTGATAGGCTGCATCCAGGATGCGATCTCAGGCAATTATCTCCTCACGAATGGGATGGAATTCACGAAGCAGGAAGCGGTCGACATACTTTTCGCAGTGGGAGAGACTGACTTCTCAGCCATAAAGAAGAAAGAGAAGGTCACAGGAAAAGAGATTTTCTCCGCTATAATCCCGAAAGACTTCAATTATGTCGGAAAGACAAGGGATGCGAAGCCTGTGATAATAAGGAACGGAAAGCTCATTGAAGGAGTGATGGATCGTGTCAATCTGGGAGAGGGCTCAGGACTTATGCTAAGGAATTTCCACAAGAAATACGGCGCCCAGAAGACATTAGATTTCATCGGGAAGCTTTTCAAGATAGGCACAGAAGTATTGACAAGGTACGGCTTCACGGCCGGCATTGCAGACACTGACCTGCCTGACAAGGCAAAGAAGATGATTGATGAGACTCTTGACGAAGCAGAGATGAAAGTCAGGGAATTAATTGATGTTTATACAAAAGGCCAGATGGAGACATTCCCAGGAAGAAGCGCCAAGGAGACACTTGAACTGAAGATATTGGAAGTGCTGAACAAGGCGAGGAACAAGACAGGACAGATAGTGTCAGAGTTCGCCAACACAGAAAGCCATACGATTGTCATGGCAAATTCAGGAGCCAGAGGAAATATGCTGAACCTTGCCCAAATGGCCGCTTGCGTAGGACAGCAGGCGTTGAGAGGAAAAAGGATTGAGCGCGGTTACATCGATAGGACAATCTCCGCTTTCAAGCGCAACGACTTGGGAAGCCAGGCTCGCGGTTTTATCAGGGACGGATTCAAGCGCGGCCTCACGCCAGCAGAATTCTTC
>JAGVOV010000176.1 GCA_020052545.1 archaeon
TAGACACGGACGGGAATGTGAAGCTCGACGGGAACCTCTTGATGAGGTCCGGAAAGGTTTTCAATGCGTCGCGTGTCAGATACAACGGCACAATCTTGTTTGCCGACGACCTGAGGATAGGCACTGGGCCTACGGGATATAGCGCATCGAACCTGTCTGTAACGAGCGCAGCCTTCAGCCCGAACCAGAATTATGCTGTCGGCAACACTGCATACACCACAACTTTGAAAGGAAGCACTGTCTATGTCAATGGACTCACTACCGGATATGTCAAATCCGGAGTTTCAGGAGCATTGTCTAACCAAGTTGGCGTTCCGCATACAGATCTGACTTATAGCGGCCTGGTTGCGGGCCAAGTGCTGAGAGCGACAGGCGCAGCGGCAGCATCTTTCGGTTCGATACTGGCAGGCGACCTGCCGTCAAGCATAGATCCTCTGAAGATCAGCCCAGGCACTGTAGACAGCACTGAGTTCGGCTACATTGACGGGGTCACGTCAAGCGTGCAGACACAATTCAGCGGCAAGCAGCCCCTCGATGCCACTTTGACATCTCTGGCTGCCTACAATTCAAATGGGATGCTCACGCAGACTGCTGCTGACACCTTTGCCGCAAGGACAATAACCGGCACATCAAACAGGCTGTCAGTGAGCAACGGCAACGGCGTCGCAGGAAACCCTACACTTGACATAGACACGAACTATGCAGGGCAGGCGACCATAACGACGCTCGGCACTGTGACGACAGGAACATGGAATGCAGGCGCCATCACAAGCTCGGGCGCGATAACCTCGACTCTTGCGGCCGGCAATTCGCTTGTGATAGACACTAACACATTGGTCGTTGATGCAACGAATAATAGGGTGGGCATCGGGACGGCAGCGCCAAGTCGCACACTTCATATCAATAATGTCGATGGTGGGATTAGATTACAGAATCCTACTGCTGTAACTGGGAAATCCTGGGATGTCGTCAGTAATACAGATGGAACGTTTACTGTTGACGAACCTGGTGTTGCAAACAGGATTCAAATCATTGCAGATGGAACACTTAGCGGCGGAAAAGTAAATTTACAACCAACTGGCGGCAACGTCGGCATCGGGACGGCGGCACCAACTGAAGCTTTGACATTGGGAGATAGTAAAAATATTCAAGTTGGTGTAAGTGATGGAGCTGGCGGTGCGCTTATGATTAGACGAAAAACGCCCCTGCAAACATTTCCCGCCTCCAGTGGAGGGTTACAATATGTTCAAGGTGCTGTAGCTGACCGATTAGCACTTCTCGCAGGTTCGGCTGAAATTGTCTCAATATTAGAAACAGGCAACGTCGGCATCGGGACGCCGACGCCAGACGTAACACTTTCCGTTGTCGGGAATGTAGCGAGCAACATCCCTGTCAAGATTAGGAATACAAATACCGGCGGTTATTCCGGATTGGACATATTCAATGAGGGAGGGAGCCTGGCAGGCAGTCTTTGGATCGCGGGCTCCACTACAGGTTCCACAAACAATCTGAATGCCGTGACATTGGCTTCAAGAGTAAGTGGACAGAAAGTATTCATCGTTGCAGGAGGATATGACCCGGTAGCTTCTGGCGGTATCACCGTGTCGGCAGGCAACGTCGGCATCGGGACGACTAATCCGTCAGCCATGCTTTCAGTCGGCGCAACATCACAGTTCCAGGTGAGCAGCGCTGGAGCGATAACAGGCGCTTCCCTAGATGCGGGCTCCGGCATAATACAGACCACCGGGACGGTCAAGGCCAATTCTTATACAAGGACAACAAACGGAGACATCACAATCACGGCTCCGAGCGGCAATGTCATAATCAAAATAGGATAACGAAAATTCTCCGTTTTGGGCTTTTTTGTCTATATTTTACTGCTGAGAATTTTCGGGATTGAAAATTGCGGACTTAAAGTTAGGGGCGCTAAGCCGCCAATTTTCAATAAGATTTAAATACATCTTAGACTGTTTTTCTCTTCAAGGGGTGTTGAAATGAAGAAATTGATTTTGCCTTTTGTCGTTTTGCTGTTAGCCGCTGCCGTCTATGCTGAGCAAGTGCCATTATGGAGCGCAACCATCTCTGTCGATTGTGGGGGATTATGTCTCGAGAGCCTGCCTGCCGCGTGGGGCGTTGATGTTGCGAATACCGGTAACGTAAGTTTCAAGATCCAGCAAGTTCAGCTATTGGATTTTCAGGGCCTTTTGATAGCCAGCAGCCAGCCTGGAGACCTTGAATTGCAGCCAGGGAAGCAGGCATCTGTCGCCATACAAGGGTTACTCCCACCGCCGACAAGAAGCTATACTTTATTCTATAAGGTATGTTATTTTGTGAATGGCCAGACATCTTGTGAAATCAATCCAAGAAGGATGAGCGTGATGCCATTGACAGAGGTGGAATGCCTGAATAACCAGAGCTGCGATCCAGGAAAGGCGTGCATCGGGCTGAAGTGCCTGCCAAAGACTGCGCTTATGAACAACACCCAGTTCGCAAAGTACAAAAGCAGTGACATCTCAGGCAAGGATTATGCGTTCTTCGGGATGCTTTTCTTGATACTAGTGCTTTTGGTACTGATCTTCATCAAGAGGCCAAGAGTGCACCATGCGCAACCGTAAGCTTATTTCTTTTTTGATTATCTTTAATATAATCCTCATTGCGGCGATAGCTGCAGGCCTGTTCTACTATTTCGGGCAGCGAAATCCTGAGAGAAAGACTGTCCTGGAAGAGCACAAGCTGACAAAACAGGACATTCTTGAGAAATCAAAGCAGGCTGGCGATGTTCAGAAGTTCATGTCAGGCTCTGAATATATAGCTTATCTGACAAATCTCACGGAAAAAGATATCAAGGAAAGCCCTGCACTCTATGCCAATCTTTCGCTGCCCCTGTATAAAGTCGAATATAGCAAAGAGAAGTATGGCCTCATAGTGATAATGGACAATGAGAGGATCCTGAAGATTTTGCCCGTTACAAAGCTGAGTCTGGGCTGAGCATAATATTTATATACTTTATAAAATTAAGGAGAGCCATGCGAGTAAAAAAGACGGTGTTTTTGCTATTTTTAGTTATAATTTTTATCGCGTCAGTCCATATTTCTGAGGCTTTTTACGCTGTCGGCAGCGGCTATAATATGACGCCAGTTGAGAAAGCGCTCCAAGGAGGCAGGTCTGTGACATCAGGATACAATCTTACCTATATCATGGGACAGCTTGCCATCGGCAAATATTCGACAGGGAGCTATGCTCTCAGGCTTGGCTACCTGTACAGGTTCAATGATATGCCCACTATCGATAGCATCGCCATCAATGCAATCGCGAACAGCCCAAGCGTGCAGAAGCATGGGTATAATAATTACACGATGTCCTGTGAAGTCAACTTCACGGACCTGAATGCGGGTGACTACATGAACCTGATGGTGACATGGTACAGGAACAACACAGCATGGTATTCTGATGCTTACACAATAAATAACAATGTCAATTCCTACCTTACAGGCTCTCAATATTCTGGGTGGAAAATTGACAACACAACATACAACGTGACAGCTACAGGAACATCAATGAGTTTCAACACGACGGCAGCAGGCCAGATAGAGACATCGAAGCTGAAGCATTTTGATGCCTGGAAATGCTCTGCTGAAGCTTTCGACGCATCCGACTATTCCGGCTGGATGAATTCGACGCCATTCTTCATCTACAACAAAGCGCCCGACTACAGGAGCAGCATGCCGACATACTACGAATGGCCAGAAGACACGAGCTACCAGATAAGGCTTGGGAGCAACTTTAGCGATATTGACAGCGATGACATAGATTGGTACATCAATTACACATCCAACATCACCGAGCCGGGCACAATCTCAAGGAATAATCTCACTATAGCGATAGACAACAACACGGGCATCGCCACCATAACTCCGATAGCCAACCTCGCAGGGATGATGTATATAATATTCGCTGGCACGGACAAGCACAACAATGATTATGGGAAGACAAATGCTGCCAATTTCACGCTCAACATAAGCCAGGTCAATGATGCGCCGAATGCGACAGATGCCTATATCTATCCTTATAATCCGACTTATCTGGACACTTTAAGCTGCGAGTTCACATATGTAGACATCGAGAATTATCCTGAGAATTACACCGCTGACATTTACAAATGGTATAGGAGCGCTTCTGGAACTGAGCCATTCACAGTAATACCTGGAGAGACGACAAAGACATTGTCAAGCTACTACTTTGGCTTGAATGACCAGATCATCTGCTCGGCAAAGGTCAAGGATTCCTATTACTATGTCACAGATAGGTCATTGTTTGACACCCAATACAGGAATTCAACAGCCAGGACAATCGTCCAGACAAGCACAGAAGCTCAGCAGAGCGGGAGAATAATCATAGCTATAGGCTAGTAAGTCTCATTGCCAGTCTGGTTCAAGGCTTTCTTCAGGAATTCTATGTTTACGCGCTGGAATTCCCTTGCATCTTGGCTGAAATCTGTGTTCTTCAGCTCAGGGCTGCATACATCAAGGCTCACTCCAGAGATTGCGCAGTCCATCGCCCTGTCCATGCTGTCTGCGAAATGCAAAGCCTTGTTACTCGTGCTGTCGGCTATATCTACCAACTGCAGCATGAAGCCTAGCATTATGACGACAGATACTGAAGCTAAAATCATCGCTTTCATTTTACCCCAAACATGAGGAATCCTTTCTTCTTTATAAAGTTTTCGTTACTTCATAGTGGTTACTAAATCCACCAAGCTAAGAATGCAAGAATAGTCCGTTTCTTTTGCAATGGACCCTTTGAGCATAAACCCTGTTGACTTCTCTCGATCTTGACAGAAGCTTGGAAGTGTAGTCCCTTTCAGAGAGATCCCAATTTTTCCTGTCATTTATGGGAATAAAAAATTCATCCGGATTCAATCCGCCTGGGACAACACTCCTGTAATTCTGCTGGCTTGTCCGCTGGTTCTGCATCTGCCCAGTAGTCTGTTGCTGGACTGGAAGATTGTAGGAGGAGATATTTGTGGGAAGGATAAAGTTCCAATCAAGCTCTCTTGATATCTTTGAATCTTTCTTCGCATGATTGACTAGATCATCAATCCTATCAGTCGATTCTTCAAGTATTGGTGACTTGTCCTCAGATATGGCTGTGTCTGAAATTGCTTTAGGAGCAAAAGCTGCACTTGATAAGATTGCATAAGTTATTGCCTCTGTGATCTTCATATAGCCATCTTATAACTTTTCTAATATTTAAATGTTTTTATTTTGTTACTATTAACAAGTAATAATTTTATTATATATCCTGTTAAATAATTTAACAAAAACGATTAAATAACTTAAATTTGATAATTAATATAACAAAAAAACTTAAGAGATAGTGTGGTATTAAGTATATTAACATAGTAAACTATAAATAGTTATACTGTTAAGTAATATAACAAAGGCAAAAACATGGTAAACAGAGTTGTCCTCTATCATTACACATCAAGATTCCTGTCAGCTTCAGATAAAGTCAGGTTCTATTATGCCCTCAAAGGCCGAGATGGAAAGAGCGGAGTTGTAAAAGAGTACAAGATAGAATTCCTCAGCAAAGGGATTCTTCTTGCCCCTTTCCAGTATTCTGAAGACATAGAGTCTTTCCTTGACATCTGGAAGCTGCCTTACAAGAAAAGGCTGATGATACTTGAGCATGAAGAGGAGGTGGGAGAATGAAAGCGCTTCCTTATCTGCTTTTGATGCTATTCATGGCATCTCTTGTCGCTGCGCAAGTCGAGGTCATAGATTCTTGGCCATCAATGATGGTGGAAGGGAACAGTATCAACATAACTATAGAGACAAATATTGCCTCGACATGCAAGATAGACAGCAAAGATGACCTTTATGAGAATATGAGGCACTTCATGGCAGACATCACGCAAAAGAAACATAATTATCTGACGCCGATTGTGCCGACAGGCGAGCTCAATTACTTCGTCAGGTGCACTGATGAAGATTACGAAGTGATGAACGAATCTTACATCCTTGATTTCCTGGTGGAAAGGCCTTTCCTCAGTTCAACAGAGTATGACAACCAATCAGCGCCGGCAATTCCGGCAAAGAAGAGCCTTGTGTCAGAGCGCTACTGGGGCAGCATCAACACGACAAAATATGTCGCATGGGAGATAAAAGATGAAGAGATGGCTGTCACAAAGTTTGGCTTCCGGCTGAATTATCCTGTCAAAGATTTGACATTCATAATATCGGAGAAGGTGCAGACTCCCGTAGATAGATATGCCATAAACAGGCTCACTTACAGATATTTTGAGATAAAAAACAGCTTGCCGGACCAGAGCGCTTTAGCGAAGATGACCATAAGTTTCAGGGTCAGCAGGGATTGGGCGAGAAACAATGAAGTAGAATACAGCAGAGTGAGCCTGTATTATTATGATGATGGTTGGCATGAGATAAAGCCAGAGCTGATAGACAGCGAGACAACTTTGGATTATGCTTATTTCCAGGCGTTGGCCGACAAGGCAACCTATTATGCTATCGCCATCAGCGACACTAAGCTGGAGGCGAAGGCAGAGAACGTCCCAACAAACATCACACCAAATGTAACAGAAACCACAATTGAAGCCACTACCACTGTGGCTGAAAAACCAATAGTTGATGAGATGCCTGAGCAGAACAACGAGAAGAAGCCTTTCCCGCTTGATATCGTCCTTTTGGTTGTATTGTCATTGCTATCTATAACTTATCTTGTTGTGTGGCGCGTCAATAGCGTCAGCAGGAAGAATACACTTAAAGGCAGCTTTGATTACAATATTGGCTTCAAGACTGAGGACGTGTTCAGTGGATTGAAGGACAGGAATACTTCAAGACAGGAAGCCAATGCGATCATAGAATCAATGCCGCAGCCTAAAAGCCAGGAAACCATACAAGAGTTAGCACATCAGGCAGGTGAAACTATCAAAGAAGCCGCGCCAGCAAAAGATGCGCTTATGGCGGAACTTGAGCAGAACCTGACAGCATTACAGGTGACGCTTGATGAATCAAGGAAGACCATAGAAAATCCCGCTGAGGAGAAGGCAGAAGACCCAAAAGTGAAGGATAGGATAATCAGCATGTGCCAGAAAGGCATACCTGAAGATGAGATAAAGAAGATATTGAGCGAGCTCAATGTAGATGAAAAGACAATTTCGGAAGCTTATGAGGAATGGTCAAGGAAGAAAGACTTTGGCGTGAAGCTGTCTAAGTTTGAGGACAAGGTTCTTGACATGTACATAATGGGCCTGAAGAATTCCGGAAGGAGCAGGCATGAGATAACGGATTACCTTAAAAAGAAAGGCTTCAGCACAGAGCAGATAGACAGGAAATTAACCATTTTGTAGTATAAAACAATGTATTTAAAGCATCATGGAAAAGAGGTAAGGATATGAGGAAGTTGACGTTTGCGTTGCTATTTTTTGTGCTTCTTGGCACAATGGCCTGGGCAGAGACGCTCACAATAGAGACGACCCAGGCAGACACCAGCATCTATTCTACCCAAAACCTCGCCGCGACGCTCTGCGGCAGCAATATAACAAATGCGCAGCTTTCTGTTGTCTGTATCGACA
>JAGVOV010000056.1 GCA_020052545.1 archaeon
CATTGCTCAGCATCGTGATTGCGGCTTTTGTTTCAATAAATTCCGTGCTCGCTTACATCGATTACAGGAAGAGAAAAGATATTGGAGCGGCATGCACATTGAACAGTGTAGGAACAGTATTTGGATTCGCAACTGGCATATGCAGCTCGTGCGTGGCAGGTATAGTTCCTATAATACTGGGCTGGCTCGGCGTAGCTGCTGGCTGGGCATCCCTTCCATTACAGGGTATTGAGATTCAGATAATGACAATAGCAATCCTTGGAGTGGGATTCTACTACTTAAAATGAAAAAGGTCGAATTGGCGATAACTGGGATGCATTGCGCATCATGCTCGGTTTTGATAAACAAAGCTCTGCAAAGAAGACCTGGCGTCAAGTCTGCAAACGTCAACTATGCAGCTGCGAAAGCGTCTGTTGAATTTGATGAAAAAGCTATCACCGAAAACGACTTGATAGAGGCTGTTAAATCAAAAGGGTATGGAGCAAGTGTCGGCGTCGACAGAGAAAGGGAAAGGAAGCTGAGGCAGGAGGAAATATCCAGCTTAAGGTTCCTCTTGGTTTTTAGTGCCATGTTTGCCCTTCCTGCTCTTTTGATCGGGATGATCTTCATGAGCGTCCCCTACAGAATATTGATCCTTTTCATTCTGGCAACACCTGTGCAGTTCATATCCGGCAAGACATTCTACATGGGCGCCTGGTCTGCGCTGAAAAACAAGTCTTCCAGCATGGATACATTGATTGCTGTCGGCACAAGCGCCGCTTACTTTTATAGCGTGGCCGCCCTTTTTGGGATCGTGAAAGAGCAATATTTTGAGACTGCAGCCATCCTGATAACTTTGGTCATACTTGGCAAATATCTTGAGGCGATAGCCAAGGGAAGGACAAGCGATGCGATAAGGAAGCTAATTGATCTGGCGCCAAAATTCGCTATTGTCGTCAGAGGCGGTGAAGAGGTATCAATACCAATATCAGAGGTTGCTGTCGGCGATATAATCATAGTGAAGCCCGGCGAGAAGGTCCCTGTCGATGGCATCATAATAGAAGGGGATTCAGCCATCGATGAGAGTATGATAACAGGCGAGAGCATACCTGCCGAGAAGACAAAAGGGAGCAGTGTTGTAGGGGCAAGCATCAACACCAATGGGACATTCAAGTTCAAGGCCACCAAGATAGGCCAGGACACAGTGCTTGCGCAGATTGTGAAGCTTGTGGAAGAAGCGCAGGGAAGCAAGGCAAATATTCAGCGCTTCGCTGATTCGATAAGCGCTGTCTTCGTCCCGGTTGTTGTGCTGATAGCATTGGCATCTTTCGCCCTGTGGTTCTTTTTGTTCGGCCAGACATTCGCATTCTCTCTTGTGATAGCAGTATCTGTTCTTGTAATCGCATGTCCCTGCGCGCTCGGTCTAGCTACACCAACAGCAATAATGGTGGGCACAGGAATCGGGGCGCAGAAGGGAATCCTGATAAAGAGCGCAGAGAGCCTTGAGATGATGCACAAGATAAAAGCAGTCATATTCGACAAGACCGGCACGATAACAGAAGGGAAGCCCAAGATGACAGATTTAATCATCATCGGCAATCATGATCCAAAGCTTGTGCTCGAATATATCTATGCTGTTGAGAACGGCTCTGAACATCCTTTGGCAAAGGCAGTTGTGGACAAGGCAAGAGAGGGCAAATTGAGGCTTTTCAAGGCAACCAATTTCAAGGCAATAACAGGCAAAGGAGTTGAGGCAAAGGTGGGAGAGCATCATGTCTATGTAGGGAAGCCTGATGAGCACGTGCACGACAGTGAAACAACATTGAAGATATCGAGATTGCAGAATGATGGAAAAACCGTAATGGTTGCGAAAGTCGGAGGCCATGTCATCGCGCTTATCGGGGTTGCAGACACGATAAGGCCAAGCAGCATCCAGGCGATAAATGAGCTCAGGAAGATTGGCATAGAGTCCTGGCTGATAACTGGCGACAACAAGAGGACTGCCGAGGCCATTTCGAAACAGGCCGGGATACATAATGTTTTTGCTGAAGTCATGCCTGAAGAGAAGGCATCTTATGTAAAGAAGCTGCAACAGCAAGGATACAAGGTTGCTATGGTAGGCGACGGCATAAATGATGCTCCAGCTCTGGTGCAGGCAGACATTGGGATAGCAATGGGCTCTGGGACTGATGTTGCGATAGAGACTGGCTCTGTCGTTCTCATGAGGAATGACCCAATGGATGTGCCGCGCTCGATAAAGCTCGGAAGGGCGACAATCAACAAGATCAAGCAGAACATGTTCTGGGCGCTTGTATATAACGTCCTTGGCATACCAGTAGCTGCAGGCGCTTTATACCTATCTTATGGAATCTTATTATCCCCAATAATAGCGGGGGGAGCCATGGCCCTCTCAAGCGTCTCAGTGGTTTCAAATGCGCTGACTCTGCGCTTGAGGAGGTTCTAGTATGGGCTTCATAAACGACAATAGGGAAGCAACTTTATTTACAATGGCAATCTTAGTCATTGGAATCATTGGTTACTTCCTTGCTGGGGGAGTTGCTGATAAGGCTATGTCTTTTGATGTTGAATTTTTTAAAAGCCTCCAAGTGAAAGCTGCTTTCGAAGATGACAATTCGCTGGAGCTTTACGTGCTGCCTAACTACAATAAGCTCAGCATGTATAAGGCTGCTGAAGGAAACTCGCTTCCGGAGCAAGGTACTATGGTCCTGGGTTTTGAAGAGGCCAGGATGATGAGAGAGGAAAAGGAGTTTTCCAAGATTGGGGACAATATTGATAATCTTTTTGGCGTCGACGTACAGATAGAGGGCATATTGGCAGAGACTGGGACCATAATTGATGACATGCATTTTATGTCAAGCCGCGACTTCGATACCCTTAAAGGCGAGAAGGATAAAGTGTTCATAAAACTTCTGGAAGGGAATATCCCTAAAGTTTTTTATAGGCTTCAAGCAGACGAGAAGCTGCCAAATGGATTCAGGCTGACTGATGGAAGTATGAGCGACTACAGCATCAAAGAGATTTCAGGAGAAAAGTTCTACCCAATGGTTGTGGGCTTTGAAGAAGCCAAGATGATGAAAGAGGAGAAGCTTTTCAGCAAGCCTGGAGACACAATAAAAGGATTCTTCGGGAACAACATATTCATTGCCGGGACATTAAAGAAGAGCAATTCAAGCTTGGATATGATGCATTTCTTGCCTCTGGGCAAGGAGGACCTAAAATGAGAAAGAAAAAAAAGAGTATGGCTTTGGTTGTTATTGCTTTAGTTGTAGTTTTCGGTACGATTGTGGTTGCGCTCGGCTCAGGGCAAAGGGCTCAGAGCACAGGTCAGCAAGTTGGATCTGTGCAGAATAGCCAAGTTAATACGGGGCAGCAGATCAGCAACACTTATGCTGCAGGAGACGCGCAGACAGTCAAGATGACAGCCTCTACAGGATTCTATAATCCAAGTGAGATAAGAGTAAAGGTCGGGGACACTGTGAGGATTGATGCCGATCCGAATACATTCTTCGGCTGCATGACCACTTTCATGATAGACGGCTACAACATCAAGAAATACCTGTCTGACACCGACCACGTCATAGAATTCACTGCAGACAAGGCCGGCACATTCTGGATGCACTGCCCTATGGGCATGGGCAACGGGAAGCTCATTGTGACAGATGCTAATGGGAATGCTCCTGCTCCTGCTGCGAAAGCTCCAGTGGCTACTTGCGGCGCCAGTGGCGGCGGCTGCGGATGCGGCGGCGCCAAGCGTCTCTAAAGAGGTGAAAAAAATGTTTGGATTGTTCAAAAGGAAGGATCCGATCTGCGGCATGAAAGAGGTTAAAGGAACCGGGATTGAGAATGAAGGAAAATGGTTTTGCTCCGAAGCATGCCTTGAAGGATACAAAAAGCAGAAGAAGTGAATTTAGATGGATATAAACAACAAAACGTTAGGCTATCTGCTCATTGGATTTGCAGCTTTGCTGCTGATCAGCCTGATAGTGGTGAAGCTAGATGTTGACAAGCAGTCAACAGTACTGTGCGAGAAATTTCAGGAAACCAAGACAGACATGAAGTTCTGCCCAGTGCACACAAGCAATGTATCATGGTATATAACTTCTGGATTTGCGCTGAGCTTCCTTGTCCTTCTGCTCGGGATTATGGTCCTATTTTTCCCGAAATATTCTGAGGGGCAAAAAAAGGATTTCAAGAGTATTGACACATCAAAGCTCAATAATGATGAGAAAATTGTCTATGAGTCGATAAAGGCAAAGAAAGGCTCTGCTTACCAGAGCGATATAATAAAGGAAACCGGCTTCAGCAAAGTCAAAGTCACAAGAATTCTTGACAGGCTTGAGACTGGTGAGATATTGGAAAGGAAGAGAAGAGGCATGACAAACCTCATAATCCTTAAGTAATCTCTCCCTGAAACTAGTTTCATAGTTATTTAGATATGCTGTTTCTATCTCCATTATGATATAAACGATTTTGAGGTGGTATCAAATGGATAAATTAGAGAAAATCGGCATCGGCCTTCTGGTGCTGGCATTTGTTGTTGTGGGGTTTAATTTTATTCAGACAACAAAGCTATTGTCAGAAAAGAAGGGCGGAGCCACAGTCTTGGAGGTTCCAAGAGGAGCAACACCGGCAGAACAGACACAGCAATTGCTGCCTGTCGTGTCTGATATAATCCCTAAGGGGGTTCCGAAGATATACGGCAGTGAATTGGGGGTGAGCTTTGATGATATCAGCGCTGACAATCCACAATCGACGCAGGCGACAATAGCCAAGATAGCGACATTTGACAACGGCATAACACTGAGCGCAAGCGAGCTCACAAGGTATATAGCGACTGCCGGACAGATAAGCTGCGAATACTGCTGCGGCGCTCCTGCAATAATATTCAGCAATGGAAAGGCGGCATGCGGCTGCCAGCATAGCGCTGTTATGAGAGGCCTGGCCAAATACTTGTTGCAGAAACATGCAAGCGAGTACACAGATGATCAGATATTAGAGGAGCTTGGAAAATGGAAAACCATGTTCTTCCCAGGGCCTATAGAGCAAAAAGCAGCTGTGCTTAAGCAGAAAGGCATCGAGCTGAACTACATCAACCTGGCTTCAAACAAATACAGGGGGATTGAGAAAGGTGCTCCGCAAGGCGGCAGCTCAGGAAGCGGAATGGTTGGAGGTTGCTAAAATGAAAAAAGATAATTTCTTTAGTTATTTGTTGATAGGGTTGATCGGCATAATACTGCTAGTTTCTGCCATTCAGGCAGTGCAGATCAGCGCCATGAAGGCTGACTTTGCCTCTGGGAGTCCATCAGTGACAATCCCTGTAAGCCAAGTCCAGGCCCAGCCTGCTAGGGCTAGCCCGCAGCAAAGTGCTGGTATGGTAGGAGGTTGTTAAAATGAGTGATTGCTGCAAGCAAAACAAGGAAGAGGGTAAGACAAGCAACGACAATAAATTCAGATATTATCTGATGATTGGTGTAGTTGGTGTTGTACTGGTGCTGTCATTGTACCAAAGCATCCAGATAAGCAGCCTGAAAAGTGGATCTACAGGCACAGGTGCCGTAGTCAGCAGTTCTGGCGCCATAGACACGAGCAGCTGGAGCGCTGATGAGAAGATGATGTATGAGCACCATGGCACCCTGCCAGCAAGGTTGCAAGGAAGCCAACCAAAAAGCGCTGCAACTGCTCCGAGGAGCGCAGGCATGGTTGGAGGCTGTTGAGATGAAAAGATCTTTTTTTGTTTTTTTGTTTGTCTCAATACTAATAGTTGCTGGAATAGTTGTCATCAGCAATAAAGGCTCTGCAGACAGCAGCTTTCTCAATAATTACAAAGCTGATATTTTTTACACAGAAAGCTGTGGATGCTGCGCCAATTTCATCGGATATGCCAGAAACCAGGGATTGAAGGTCAATCCATTGCTGACCGAGGATATCGAGGGCAAGAAAGACAGCCTTAACATTCCAGCAAGCGTCAGGAGCTGCCACACGACAGTCATAAACGGCTACTTTATCGAGGGCCATGTGCCTGCTGAGGCAATTGAGAAGCTGCTCAAGGAAAAGCCGGCAATCGATGGAATCGGTGCTCCAGGGATGCCTGAAGGCGCACCTGGAATGCCAGGTGCCAGGAAGCCTTACGACGTTGTTTCGGTCAAGGATGGCAATGTTATTGGAATATTTTATTCAGTGAGGTAGGGACATGAAGAAGATTGCTATAAGCCTGCCGTTAGCTGCGCTTCTGGCCGCTGTTCCAGTCATGGCACATTGCCCGCTATGCACATTAGGGGCAGGCGCTGCAGCTATGGGGGCAAAATCCCTCGGTATGGACAGTACCATAATAGGTCTGTTCATCGGAGCTTTTGGGGTCTCGACTGGGCTTTGGCTCGGAAAGAAGATCAAGAAAGAATACTTCAAGTTCCAGCTTTGGGCAATAGCAATTGCGTCCTTCCTGCTTACAGTGATCCCGATGATGAAAATCGGCGGCGATATGGATGTGATTGTGATACCGATGAGGTTATTTGGCGACATAGGGACCATGTTCAACAAGGTATACTGGATCAATAAGATATTGTTTGGCAGCATCTTCGGTGGCCTTATGGTAGGAATAGCGCCGTATTTGAGCTCCAAGATGACAGAATTAAGAAAGGGAAAATTCATCCCTTTCCAAGGGGTTGCGCTCACGCTTGTCACGCTTGGTATAATTGCAGTAATATTCCAGCTGGTGATATGAATTGACAGAGCTTCTGTATATTTTTTTGGCAATTACCGTTTTGTTTTTAGTATTCATAGTGCTGAAGAGATTTATCGAGAAACTGCTTGGCATGGAATTTTGCGGCATATGCGCCGCTGTCTTTTGCACATGGTTCACGCTCCTGATGCTATACTGGAACGGAGTCTTTGATGACAAAGTCATCTTGGCGATGCTTATCGGGGAGAGCACTCTAGGCATATTCTATCTCGCAGAAAAAAAAGCCAGTGAAGGATTCAAGCTTTTCAGGCTGCCGTTTCTCCTGACTTTGATATTCATAGGATATTCTGTGATAAATGCTTCGGGCGATGTCTTCGATGTTGTGATAATGCTTATGGTCCTCTGGACAATTTTTGTTTTGCTTTATATCTACAAAAACAACCCCAAGGTCGGCTTTTTTGCCAATAAGGTGATAAAATGCTGCATGGATTGGTGAAAAAATGAAAAGATATTATCTACATGGCTTAGCTGCCTCGGCTGCGCTGACGCTGCTCTACTTTGCCATAGTTTCGTTAGCCCAAGATCCAAAACATGCGCTCCAAGCGTTCATCGATCTCTGGTTCCTGATGCTTCCTCTTGTTATGGGCTTCGGTGTCCAGATAGGGCTTTTTTCCTACATTAGGCTAAAATCGCATCATGCAAAGGGAAGCTCAAGCGTCTTTGCCAGCGGCACACTGACAACAGGCTCTATGGTTGCATGCTGCGCCCACCACCTGACAGAGATATTGCCGATAATAGGTCTGTCTGCAGCCACCCTGTTCTTTGCAAAATATCAGACCTTTTTCATAATCTTCGGCATCCTCTCAAATATCATAGGGATTATCTTCATGCTGAGCATCATAGTAAAGAACAGGCTATCAAGAGCATATCTCTTCAGGAGATTAAGCAATGCCAATATGGATGATATTTTGAGCACAGTAGTTATTTTGTCGGGAGCTATCTTGATCGGAACTTTGCTAATAACTATTAATGGCGGCATCTCATCAGCATCTGCCTCAGGCAATCCTGAAACAAAAACCAGTTCATTCAACAATGTGCAGCTTGATGTGACATTAGAGCAAACTGGCCCTGATGCTGCTGTTTTTTCCCTCGCTTTCAATACCCATAGCGTTCCCTTAGATTTTGATGTGGCGCAGATATC
>JAGVOV010000105.1 GCA_020052545.1 archaeon
AAATGGGCAGTATAATGTGCAAGGCAAGAGGTGCTAAGTTCTATGCCCTTGAGAACCAGTTCAACGTCGACAATGGTGCAATGATTGCTTGGCTTGGGATTGAGATGTTCAATTCAAAAAATAGGCTAAAGCCAGAAGAGGCAGGCATAGACCCTTATGAAAGGACTGATGATGTCAAAGTCAATTGGCGGCGCTGACTTTCCTTATATGCCTCAATATCTTCTCGCGGCCTTTCCAGTCAAGCGCATTCTCCAGAACTTCTAAAATGTTCGTGACAGGTATTATCTGGATATTCTTCAGCTTCTCATCATCAATGACGATGTCCTGCATGTTTGATTTTGGCACAAGGACCTTCTTTATCCCTGCCTCGATAGCGGCCTCAACCTTGGATGTGACGCCGCCCACAGGCAAGACTTCTCCTCTCACAGACAGACTGCCGGTCATGGCATAATCCTGCTTTATTGGGATCTTTTTCAATGCAGAGATTATTGATGTTGCCACTGCCATAGAAGCAGAATCGCCTTCGACGCCCTCATAAGTCTGCAAAAATTGTACATAAATGTCATAATTTCCTTTCAGATCCTCACCGAAATATTTCTTGACGATAGCTGACACATTCTTTATCGCTTCCTTGGCTATCTCGCCGAGCTTTCCTGTCGCGACAATCTCTTTCTCTTTTCCGCCCTGTGTCACTTCTGACTCTATCGGTAAGATTATGCCTGAGAACTGTGATTCGCCGCCTATGACTGCAAGTCCATTTACCCTTCCGATCTGTTTTCCTGTGACCCTGATGACTTCATATTCTCTCTTCCTCTCGATATATTTGTCAGCTATCTGCTTCTCAAGGCCGCGCGCAAATTTCTTCGCTGCCTCGACATGCTTTGGCTGCACCAATGAAGCTTTATCCTCAAGCGCTATGTCCCCTGCCGCTCTTATCAGGCCGCCAAGCTCTCTCAAGCGCAAAGTCAGGTGGCCTTTCCTATTAGCCATCTTCCTCGCTTCCTGCAGCATGACAGATACAGCATCTTTGCTGAAATGAGGGATTTTCTTGTCCTTGATCACTTCCTGCGCCACAAACATCGCAATCTTGTTCCTATTTTCGGGCGTGTCCTTCATGGTCTCATTCATGTAGACTTCATAGCCATAACCCCTGATTCTTGAACGCAATGCAGGATGCATATGCTTGACAGCCTCAAGATTTCCTGCTGCGATAAGGATATAATTGCAAGGCACCGGCTCTGTCCTTACCATCGCGCCAGCGCTCCTTTCGCTCTGGCCTGTGATCGCGAATTTGCCTTCCTGCAATGAAGTGAGAAGTTCCTGCTGGGTAGCAGGCTGCAATATTGCTATTTCATCAACAAAAAGCACGCCCATATGGGCCTTGTGTATCATGCCTGCGACAACCCTTTCATGTGCCGGTGTCCCTAAACCGCCAGACTGGAATGGATCGTGTAGAACATCACCCAATAAAGCTCCTGCGTGGGCGCCAGTGGCATCGAGGAACTGCGCATGCTTGTTTCCGAAATTATCCACTATTATCTTTGGCAGAAGCTGTTTCGTGTCCATCTTCTTGTTCAAGTTAAGGAATATCATGAAGCCTGCAATAAATATCATGCCGCCCAGGAAGAATGCGGCGAACATCACATCTGACTTATATTCATTCCTTATCCACCAGGGTGCGAGCATCGCCAGGATCGCAAGGACAAATATCAGGACATTGCGGCCTTTCATAAGGTTCATGCCCTCAAGCCTGCTCTTCAAAACAATCTGTCGCCCTTGCCCTGCAGGCACAGTCCTTATCAAAGGCTGATTCTCGTCGTTAGGATTGGGATATGCAAGCGTGTCGACAAGCTTCTCCTTGCTGAGCATCTCTGCGAGAGCGACGCCCAGCATGCTCTTTCCTGTTCCTGGCTCTCCAATCAGGAGGACATGCCTTCTCTGCATGGCGCTCTTCCTTATCATCTCTACAGCGTCATCTTGGCCTATCACTTGGTCTATCCTTCTGTCAGAAACCTTGAGGTCTTTGGTAGATTTGAACTTGAACTCGTCTTTCATAAGGCAAGGAAGAGAAACTCGCTTTAAAAATGTTATGAATTAAGAATAAAAAAAAAGAAAAAAGGAATTACTTCCTCTTTCTGCCGCGCGCCATCTTCGTTCTTGCGACGTCGCCGGCCTTGTCAACAAAGTAAAGATAACCTTCCTCTCTCTTGACGCCTGTCTTTGTAATCACTTCCTGCTTCTGCTTGCCTTTCTTTCCGCCGCCTCTTGCCATCTTGGATCTTGCGATATTTCCGTTCTTATCGACAAAATACAAGTAGCCTGATTCGCGCTTTACGCCTGCTTTTGCTACTTTTTCAGCCATATAAACACCTCCTAATACTCGACATAATCACGAGGAGATTTATATATTTTTCTTTTTTATGCTCGAAAAAGCATGTTTTTAGTGTTTTTCCTGAGTGATGAAAAAGCAAGTTTTTATACTCAGGCAGGAAAAATGGTGCAATGAAGCAATATATAGTGCTTATAGTGGTCTTTCTGGCGCTGGCCAGCTCTGCTCTAGCGACCAAGGTCATATTTATTCCAGAAGGACAGGATGTCAAAACAACTGTGCAGGCAACAGTCCCAACCACAATCAGAGGCACAGCTGCGGTTACAAGCGCTGAATCCACAGTGAAGCAGACAGCTGTAGAGACTACCACCAACACAAAAAAAACAACAGTCAGCTACGACCAAGAGCCAATTAATCCGGCGCCATTCATAATATTGATGGTTATCCTGGCCGTAGGCGGAGTCTATTTTTGGTTCAACATATGGAAGAAGAGGCAGGGTTCTTTATTGTCAGCATACAACGCCTCAAAACCGAAAAGATTTAAAGCAAGCAAGCGGCGCAAGTGAGGATGCGCATCGTCTCTCTTGCACCGAGCAATACCGAAATACTTTATGAATTAGGCCTGGGCGATGACATAGTTGCGGTCACAAGATTCTGCGATTTTCCCGAGGAAGCAAGACAAAAACCGAAGATCGGCGGCTGGACTGATGTGGATTTTGACAAGGTGCTTGAGCACAAGCCGGATCTTGTCGTAACATCTACATTTGTGCAGGAGAAAGTCAGGGAAGAGTGCAAGGGACTTGGAGTGAATGTATTACATCTCGATCCAAGGGACATGAGGAGCGTGTATGAAAGTATCATGATACTTGCGGAAGCTACAGACACAAAAGAGAAGGCAAGGCAGATGATAGAGCACATGAAGCTAAGGATGGCAAAGATCCATAACGCTATCAAAGCGCTTCCAAAAAAACATGTTTATGTTGAAGAGTGGCACAAACCCGCATCTGTTTCAGGCAACTGGGTGCCGGAGATGCTTGAGCTTGCGGGAGCTGAAGGGATTGCAGATCCTGGAGAGCCAAGCAGGCCGATAAGCCTGGATGAAGTGAAAGATTTTGATCCGGAAATCATGATATTGTCGCTCTGCGGCTTCAAGGACCAGGCAAAGAAGGAGATTATAACAGAGCGTGAAGGCTGGGAAAGCCTTGAAGCTGTGAAAAATGATGAGGTTTATGTGATTGATGACTCTTTTCTTAACAGGCCAGGACCGAGGCTTGTTGAAGGCTTGGCATTGGTGGCGAAGATAGTGCATCCTGAGGCTTTTGAAGACTAAAAAATCACAAAGTTTTTAAACAACTACGGATGCAAACATAGTATGGAAAGGGGTAGAAAAGAGGTCTTTAGTATTCTGGGCGATGATCCTGAGCTTGAGAAGATAAAAGAGCAGATTGAGGCAGCAAAGGCGGCTGTGAGAAAAGAGGATTTTGATCCCCATAGGGAAGAGAAAAAACTTGTTTCTGAGAATCTTGGCAATGTCAGGCAGATAATAGCTGTGCATTCCGGCAAGGGGGGCGTGGGAAAGACATTCATCGCTGTCAATCTCGCCTTCACATTGGCAAAGAAAGGCCATAAAATTGGGCTTCTGGATGCGGACATAGACTGCCCGAACGTGGCAAGATTCCTCAACATAGATGAGAATGAGCTTGAGGTTGATGAGCAGGGAAAGATCCTCCCGTTGATCCATAAAGGCGTCAAGATAATGTCATCGCATTTCCTTTCTCTCAATCCAGAAGAGCCGATGATTGTGAGAGGGCCGATAAAGCACGGCGTATTGAAAGATATTCTTTCAACAGTGGAATGGGGTGAACTTGATTATCTTATCATCGATCTGCCGCCCGGCACGAGCGATGTGCCGATGTCCACAATGCTTCTTGCTGATATAGACGGGCTCATTGTTGTGACAACACCGCAGAAGGAAGCTTTGATGGATGCAAAGAAATCGGCATTGATGGCAAGGAAGCTCAATGTCCCAATCATAGGGATCATAGAGAACATGTCCGGCGACATCTTCGGCAATAATGCTGAGAAGCTTGCTGAAACATTAGGCACACAATTAATCGCATCAATACCGCTAAGCAGGGAGATAGCGAAGACAAATGAGGAAGGGAAGATAGCATTTGAGATTGATAGTTTGACGAATGAAGTCAGTGATATAATCAATAAATTAAGCATCAAGATCAGGAGGCGGGTTTAAATGGGCAAGTATCAGATTGTGTTTGACAGGAATGCCTGCATCGGCGCAGGTGCCTGCATCGCTATGAACTCTGCAGTGTGGGAGATGCAGCCTGACGGAAAGGTGATTCCTAAAATGACGGAGTTTGACGAGGCAGAATTGAAGAAGAACATGGGCGCGGCGCAGGTTTGTCCTGTGAATGCAATCCATTTAGTTGAAAAGGAGACAGGGAAGAAGCTAATATGAACGATGAGGCCATCCTGATAACATTCGTGATTGTCGGAGCTTTGATAACCTACATGATATTCTTCATGTCAAGGATTATGCGACAGGAATCAAGGCCGAGCGAAACAGGTGAAGGCGCGATAGAATGCGGCTGTGAGGCGGTAGGAGAAGCAAGAGGAATAGGATTCAGATATTTCAACTTTGCGATATTGTTTCTTGTCTTTGAGATAGCTGCGTTATTCACGTTCCTTTTTGCCGTCAACAAGGTCAGGAATATATCGATGCTTTTCAGTTTGGGAGTATTTATCATCACGCTCATCATAACGATATTCTGGGCGACAAAGAAAGAGGACCTTTATGCCACATGAAGGTATCATACTGCATAACACAAGAGATTTCATAAGGGACATGACTAAAGGCCTCAGGACGTGGGGCAGGCAGAAGAGCATCTGGCCGCTAGTTTTCGGCATAAAATGCTGCGCGATAGAGATGATGTCGTTCGGCGCATCAAGGTTTGATTCTGACAGGATGGGCGTGTTCTTTAGGGCAAGCCCGAGGCAGGCAGACCTATTGATAATAGCCGGACCTGCAACAATAAAGCTGAAAGATGTCATATTGAGGCTTTATGAGCAGATGCCGGAGCCAAGATATGTCATAGCTTTCGGCGAGTGCAGCATCTGCGGCGGCCCATTCTTCGACAGCTATACTATAATAAACGGCGTCGATCAATTGATTCCGGTGGATATCTACGTGCCAGGCTGCCCTCCAAGGCCCGAAGCATTGATTGTGGCGATACAGAAGCTGCAGGAGAAGATAAAAGAGAAAGAGGGTAAGGAAGTGAAGTTTGAGAGAAAGTCTAGAGAATTGGTTATGAAAGAAGTGTTCGACTCAAGGAAAGTGAAGCTTTGGGAAGACACAAATGTCCCAGAGAAAGGCTCTTCACCACAGCCCATCACTGTCACGCTGACTAAGCCGATTGAGCAAGTTGAAGCGATAGAAGCGAACAAGAAAGGGATGCAGGCCACTATGGCAGAACAGCCAATTCAGGCAAAGCAAGAAGCGAAGAGCGAAGCAGGCAAGCTCATAAAAAAATATATGGTCGAGGATAATGGAAATATATTCTACGTCAAGCCGAAGAGCATCATAGATGTGTGCAAAGCTTTGAAGGATGCTGGCTATGAGCATCTTTCCTGCATCACAGCAATTGACTGGCGCAATATGTGGGAGATTGTGTATCACATAACATCCTATTCAAAGAAAGAGACAATCACGATAAAAGCGCAGCTTGAATATGAAAGCCCAGAGATAGATTCTATCACAAGCATCTGGACTGGAGCGAACTGGCATGAAAGGGAGACTTTCGACCTGATGGGGATAAAGTTCAAAGGCCATCCGGACTTGAGAAGGATCTTGCTCCCTGAAGACTTCAAGCAGCATCCATTGAAGAAGGAGGTGCCCTATGGAAACATATCTTAACATGGGGCCACAGCATCCGAGCATGCATGGTGTGCTGCATCTAAAGCTCACAATAGACGGTGAGAATATCAAGAGAGTTGAGCCCGAGATAGGATTTATCCATAGAGGTATCGAAAAACTGTGCGAGAATAGGATGTACTTCAAGATAACCCCAATATTGAACAAGGTTGATTATATCGCAGCAGCATCATGGGAATGCCTATATGTCAGCACGGTGGAAAAGCTTTTGAACATCGAGATACCAGAGCGCGCAAAATATATCCGCGTTTTCATGCTTGAGATGCAGCGCATAATGAGCCATCTTTTCTGGCTGGGCACTCTCAGCCAGGACCTTGGCCAGCCGACAAGTTTCGTCTGGGCCATGAGGGACAGGGAAAGGTTCCTGGACATATTTGAGGAGATAACCGGTGGGAGGATGACCTTCGGCTACATGATCTTTGGCGGCCTGAAATTTGATATTGAAGACGCAACATTTGAGAGGAGCGCTAAGTTGATAGATGATGTCGAGAAAAACCTAAAAGAGTTCATAGGGATGCTGAGCGGCAGCATCTTCATGGGCAGGATGAAGGGCATAGGCAAGATAACAAAGAAGCAAGCGTTAGACTATGGCCTGACTGGCCCTAACCTGCGCGCCTCAGGTGTGCAATATGACATAAGGAAACAAGAGCCGTATCTTATCTATGACAGGCTTGACTTTGATATCCCGGTGAGAGAAGAAGGCGACTGCTATGCAAGGTATGAGATAAGGCTAGAGGAGATAAGGCAGAGCATCAAGATGGTGAGGCAGGTGATAAGAGACATGCCTAAGGGCCCCATCCAGGCAGCGAATTCAATCACGATAAGGCCGCCATTGGCATTGAGCCTGAGGACGCCGGAACACGGGGAAGCTTTCTGCAGGCAGGAATGCCCAAGAGGGGAAGGCGCGATCTACCTATTGAGCGACGGCAGCAACTATCCATACAGAATGAGGCTCAGGGGCCCCAGCTTCATAAATCTCCAGCTGCTTCCCGAGATATGTAAAGATACATGCATAGCTGATGTTGTTGCCATCGTCGCCACTTTAGATCCTGTGTTTGGAGAGAGCGACAGATGATAAATGACATGATGCGCGGCCTCATGAATCTTATTGTCTCAACAGCTTCAGCCATCGGCCTGTCAGAAGACATTGGCCAAATAATATTTTACATAATAATTGCATTGTTTGCTTTCCTTTTTGTCAGCCTGTATGCTGTCTTCGGCGGCTGGGGCGAGAGGAAAGTGATAGGGAGAAGCCATTCAAGGCTCGGCCCGAACATGACCGGACCTTTTGGCCTGCTGCAGACAGTTGCGGATGTCATAAAATTCATGACGAAAAGCGTCATCTTTCCGAAAGGTTCAGACAAAAAGATTTTTGTCACGATCCCAGGAGCGATGATGCTTGTCAACTTCACAGCGCTCCTTTTCGTGCCGTTCGGCAGCTACACAATAATAAATTCAGACTACAGCCTGCTCATCATATTCGCGCTGCTTTCGCTGGGCCCGACATTGATGATGCTCGGAAGCTGGGCATCCAACAGCAAATATTCGACTTTGGGGGGCCTTAGGGGCGCGTCATTGGTGTTTGTGTATGAAGTGCTTCTGAGCCTTTCAATCGCCGGTGTCTTCCTCATAACAGGAAGCTTCAGCATAGCGAAAGCGGTTCAGATGCAGTCTGACTTAGGGCTATGGTTTATCGTCCTGCAGCCTCTGGGCTTTGTCCTTTTCCTGATGGCGATGATAGCCAGTTTTGAGCGCAACCCATTTGACATGACTGAAGCTGACTCAGAGCTTGTCTCAGGCTGGAGGACAGAATATGGCGGCATATATTTCGCGATAACCCTCTTTGCTGAATACGCAAAGCTGTTCATCGGCTGCGCCGTCATTGCATCTGTCTACCTTGGCGGCTGGCTCGGCTTTCTGGGCGAGGCAGGATTTTTCCTGAAAATAATATTGATAACGATACTGATGTATTATGTCAGGGCAGCATCGATGAGATGGCGCTTGGATCATCTGCTTGCAAGAGTGTGGAACTTTTATGTGCCCCTAGCTTTACTTAACTTCCTTGTGACTTACATAGTGCTGATGGTGATCTAAGTGCTGAAACAGACATTCTTGGTGATAAGGAACAGCCTGAGAAAATCACCAACGCTGCAATACCCTAAAGAGAAGATGACTATGCCAGAGAGATTCAGAGGAAGGCATATCTTCAATGACAGCCTTTGCATAGGGTGCAGCCTCTGCGCGCATGTCTGCCCAAATAACACGATAGTGATGATGGAGAGGCCTGAACAGACCGATCCAAAGAAGATAAGGCGGCCAATAATAGATCTGAACCGCTGTATATTCTGCGGCTATTGCGCCGAAGTGTGCCCGACAAAATGCCTTGTCATGGGTCATGGCTATGAGACCGCAGCGAAAGATAAGAAGGAGCTTATCATGGACCACGACATCTTGACCGCAACGCCAAAAAGGCCGGACAACTACAAAGAGGTGCCAGGTTGGAACTGATGTTCTATCTTATCGTGCTTGTCGCGCTTTTCGCAGCCACTTTTGCGGTCCAGGCGAAGCAGATAATGCACGGCATCATATCATTGGCAATCTTCCTTCTTTCTGTTGCAGTGCTTTTCTACATGATGAACGCGCCTTATCTCGCTATCGGCCAGATACTGATATTTGTCGGCGGCTTCATCTCTCTCCTTGTCCTGACATTCAATTTCACTCACAATCCGCATAGGGAAGATTTCTCCAAATCCAATTTGTTCAAACTAATTATCATAGGCATATTTGTCAGCCTTGTGCTCTTGCTCGCTCCTTTGGGATTTTCGTCGCAATTGTCAAGCTTCTCTTTGGCGGAATTGGCGAATGTTGTGTTTGTGAAATATGGCTTCCTTGTTAATGTAGCTTTCCTTGTCATCTTGGCTGCTGTTATTTCTGCCATGTACATGCTGCAGAAGGAGCCTGAAAATGATTGAATATATCTTTCTTGTCTCGTTGATGTTTTTCGCCATAGGGCTATATGGTCTCCTGACTAACAGAGACATCGTCCGCATATTCATCTCGCTCAGCATCATGCTAGCCAGCGTCGCATTGAACCTTGCGGCATTTTCCTCAATATATAACAGCGTCGATGGCCAGGCTTACGTCCTTTTCATCTGGGTGATAGAAGTTATCGAGATAATAATAGCGCTCTCAATGTTCCTTTATCTGAGCAAGAAAGGGATAACGGACATAAATGAACTGAACAATTTCAAGGGATAACATGATCGAAATGATTTACATGGCGCCATTGCTGTTTTTGATAGCTTTCGCTGTGATATTGCTGAACAGGAAGGAGAAGCACAGCAATTCTATCGCAACAATATTTTCATCGCTTTCATTCTTGGCAGCAG
>JAGVOV010000037.1 GCA_020052545.1 archaeon
AGAAAAAGATAGTGAATGTCATGAATAGGTTCAGCAAAACAAAAAGGCCGAGCCGGGGCCATCTCTTCTTGAGGTTTGCCAGCGAATTTTCCCATGATCTCTTGAATATCTTAAGCATTTAATGTCACGACTCCGTCAAAGCTTTTGAAGTTTGCTTCAAATGTGTCGAAATATTTTTTTGTCTCTGTTACTTTTGATTCTTTGGAAGGTGTGCCTGCTGGAGCTGTGACTGGGAGATTATTATAATAAGTTCCGCCTTTTATATCATCTGTTGTCAGGGCATCCCTTATCTGCTGCCAGGTCGGCTCTCCGCTGCTGGAAGTCCTCGCCCTGACAATCGCAGAGCATATCACTCCAGCACCGGCATTATAAGCGGCAGCTGAAGCAACAGTCCTGTCAAGAGCGTTTGAAGGGTTATAATGGCAATAGTTGATCATCTCATTGCGTTTAGCTTCGATTATTATTAGGGCCGCATAACTCGATATCGCGACGTTCTCCCTGTTATCCGGGCTTCCGCAATCATTTGTTGGTGCAGAAGGGTTGCAAACATTGACCATATTACCATTATAATTGAATTTGACAGTCTTTCCAGTCTCAGCAGTGATCTGGGCGTAGCCATGTACATCGGTCTTTGAGCCTGCTGTGGGATTGAGCTGTGAATTTTCTGTCTTTAGTATCGCAAGAAGGACTGCAAGCCTTGTTGCAGGATCATAGCTGTTGAAAGCCGTGCTGCTCGCTTTCGCCGCATCCCTCGCAAGCTCCATATAAGACTTTCCGCCTTCTAACCTTGATTGTATCAGGTTGAGGAAGCTGTCTGTTGTAACTGCCGGTGCATTCTGCTGGCATTTCAATGTGCCGGCGCTGCAATATCTCCCTTTGGCGTCGTCGCCGCAGTCGTATCCATTCGGTTTTAATCTTGTATCAGCGCTTTCTGGATTGCAGACGCATGCCACCATATTCCTGTCTATCGTGCTGCATTTCGGATTCTGCCTGCAGATGCCGTAGCAATATTCACCCCTCACACAGGTCCTTCCGTCAAGAGGGCAATCGCATGGCGGCTGCCCGAGAACAGGCTGCGTCTGGTATATAACGCTGCAAAGATTGCTGTTCGGGCTTGACTGGGTCGGATCGATCACAACAATGAGCTCCCTTTCCTGTGCATTCCCTGCCACTATCATCGGCGTAGGATCATAAGTGTCCTGGTTCTCCTGCAGAGCCTGATGGACGCCCAAAACGAGCGTCCATTTTATCTGCTTCCCTGAAGTTGCTATATAAGTAAGCCTGTCACTGTCCTGCCCATTAATCTTTGCAGGTTCTCCTTTCATTATGACATCATAATTGTACTGCGTGTTCTTGTCTAAGATTGTCATGACAGTCCCTGATGTGAGAAATTTGCAGCCATCTGAAGTGGGCGGCTGGCCGTCAGAGCAAGCAGTCACTTGGAACTGTGTGTCAGTTATTGAAGGGGTGGCGTAAGTCACACCATTCTTTTTGTTGATGTCTATCGTCATGCCGTGCGCTGTGAATGCAGTCGATGTCACCCTTGGCTGCACAGTTGCTGTCAAAGTGCTTATAGTTGATGTCAGCACAACAATGCTTGATGTGCCGAGCTCTGCTGCGTCCAATGTTATCGGGTAATTTGGGACGCCGATCGCCTGTATGTCTGTAGCAAGGTCAATAATTCTCGTGACATCTGGTAATTCAAAAGGCTTGCTCCAGAAAGGTGTTGAGCCTTTCTTCCTGTCCTCGCCCTGCTTGTATAAGTCTGCCACTAAGAATAATTTCCTGTTGTTGCCGCCGCTCTGTACCTTGACTTGCACTTTGCCATTTGCTTGTATCTTGTCTCCAAGGTAGTAAATAGTCTTATCAGTCTTTATCTGGCTGCTGAACATGGCATAGTTTGTCTGGAATCCTTCTACGTGACAGCCAAACTCTAGGCTGCCAACATCAAAGCTGCATTCTGCCGGAGCTGGACCTCCTTCATCCCCTATGCTCACCATCTCTTTCACAGTCTGCATCTCATTCTTATTGTTCCTGAAGCTGTAAGTGAGCAAAGCCTTGTCGTATCTCACTGTGTTCACATATTTTGAGCCGTCGCCTATCTCTATCAGATTTATCGGCGGTTCCCATACGTCGCCTTTGCGCACAAATCTCGAAGCTATCGCCGCATGCTGCTCGACGCCTTTCCTCTGGCAATCGCACTCTCCAGTAGGATTATTGTCATAATTGCTGCAGCTGTTGTCTGCGCTGCACACAAGCTCAAGCCTGTAGTTTATGTCAGCTCCTGCAACTATGCCGTGGCCGACCTTGTAAGAGTAAGTGACGCGTCCGTTGACAGGATTATAGTTCACATATCTTCTCTGTGCAGGATAGATGACAACATGGCTCGTGACAGGAAGGTTATAGAAGCTGCCCCTGAACATGCCCTCAAGATCAACATCAAAGTCGCCGCCGAAAGCGGCCAAGCAAGCTGCATGGAAAAGCCTCTTCTCTGTGAACATGGTTCGGAACATGTTTGTAGCGCCATATCTTGATGTGACACCATCAGCGACTCTGCTGCCTGCTGAGCTCAGCACACCAAAAAATCCCCCTATGCCGCCAGACGGCCTCTCCTGGTTGGCGAAGCTGGCGCTCGCATAGTTCGTCACGCATTTCAATGCCGAATAAGCGAGGTCACAGATGTATATCGTGACAAGCTCCTTGCATATCGTGCTCCTGTAATCATTGCTTATCTTGGTTGTCTTCAAGCATTGGCTTGTCGCTCCAAGCATCATTGAATAAAGATCAAGGTATGAGTTGAACGCCGGCAGGCATGCGCATCTTGCGCTGTTCAGCACGCCGTCAGTAGGGTCGACAAGAT
>JAGVOV010000008.1 GCA_020052545.1 archaeon
AAAAAAGAAGATAAAAAAGAAGATAAAAAAGAAGATAAAAAAGAAGATAAAAAAGAAGATAAAAAAGAAGATAAAAAAGAAGATAAAAAAGAAGAGAAGAAGGAAGATGAAAAGTAAAGACTTGAACAATTTAAGCTCACCGGAGCTGAAGCACAACCTTTCAGAATCGAGGAAGGAGATGCTGAAGCTCAATGGCCAGGTTTCGACAGGCACAAACCCTAAGAAGCCGAGCCAGATAAGGAACACAAAGAAGACTATCGCCAGGATCTTGACGATCCTGAAGAAGAGGGGAGAAAAAACAGAATGAGCGATATTTGCACGATGTGCGGACTGCCAAAGGAGCTCTGCGTTTGCGAGATAATCGCAAAGGAGAGCCAGCGCATCCGAGCTCAGCTTGTCAAGAAGAAATTTGGCAAGCAGTACACAAGCATAAGCGGCATTGACAGCAAGGAGATCGACTTGAAAGAGCTGACCAAGAAGCTGAAGGCGAAGTTCGCCTGCGGCGGGACAGTCAAGGGCGGCATCATAGAATTGCAGGGCGATCACAGGACAAAGGTCAAGTCGACGCTGATCGGCCTCGGCTTCCCAGGCGACACGATTGATGTCGAATGAGGGAGATACTTAAGGACGAGATCATCGGCCTCGATGCAGAGGTCATTGAAGCCGCGAACAAGGACAATCTTGGCCTGAAGGGCAGGATTGTGGACGAGACAAAGAACACGATAACATTGCTGACGCCGACGGGAGAGAAAAAGCTCGTCAAGAACGATGTCAGCATCATAGTGGAGATAGAAGGAAAGAAGATCAAGATTGAATGCGCGAAACTGGCCTCGCGGCCTGAAGAGCGCATAAAGAAATCAAGGTGACGAAATGAAGAAGGAACAGGAACTCGGCAAGATAAAGCTTCACGGAAGGAGCTTTGTAGGCAGAGTTGTGAGCACAAAGATGCAGAAGACTGTTACAGTAGAGTGGGACAGAGTCAAATACATCCACAAGTATGAGAGGAACGAGAAGAGAAGGAGCCGCGTGCATGCGCATCTCCCGTCAAGCATACAGGTGAAGGACGGAGACATAGTCAAGATAACAGAGACACGGCCTTTAAGCAAGACAAAGACATTTGTTGTCGTGGAGAAAGTGAGCGAAGGGCATCTAGAAGCGCACCAAGTGAGACAGTCAAAGAAAGAAAACAAAGCAGAGGAATAAAATGCAAGCATTAAAATCAAAAGTCACAAAATTGTTGCCTGTCGGAGCATACATAGAGACATGCGACAATTCGGGGGCGAAGCTGATCAAATTAGTTTCAGTCATCGGCTCCAAGACAGTCAAGGGAAGGAAGCCTTCAGCGGGCGTGGCAGATCTTGTCCTGGCAGCAGTGAAGAAAGGCAGGCCGGACATGAGGAAGCAAGTTGTTTATGCAGTGATAGTCAGGCAGAAGAAGGAGTTCAAGAGGCCGGACGGAATGCGCATAAAGTTTGAGGACAATTCAGCTGTCGTCTTGAAAGATGACAAGGGCAATCCAAAGGGCACGATATTCAAGGGCCCTATAGCGAAAGAGGCCTGCGAGAGATGGCCGGGAATAGCGAAGATAGCGAGCATAATTGTGTGATAAAATGAGAAAAGAATTCAGCAAGGCATGGAAGGGAAGCAAGAAGCCCAGCAAGCAGAGGAAATACGGCTATAATGCGCCGCTCCACATAAAAGGCAATTTTTTGAACGCTCACCTGTCAGAAGACTTGATGAAGAAATACAGCATAAGGAGCTTAAGGGTCAGGAAAGGCGACAAGGTCACAGTCATGCGCGGCCAGTTCAGGAAGAAATCTGGGAAGGTCGAGCGCGTCGATGTCAAGAAGACGGAAGTCTATGTGAGCAACGTCGAATTGGCAAAGAAGGACGGCAGCAAGGCCTTTTACCCGGTGCACCCGAGCAATCTCCTTATCACAGAATTGAATCTTGATGACAAGAAAAGGATGAAGAGAGTGAAGAAGTAATGGTAAAAAATCACGTCAAAAGGATATCCGCGCCGAAGACATGGAATCTGGCAAGGAAGAAAGAGACATTCACAATGCGCCCGAACGCAGGCAAGACGATGGAGTTCACGCTGCCGATAGCTAGGGTGCTGAGAGACAATCTGAAGCTTGCGCTCACGGTGAAAGAAGTGAAGCACATCATAAACGTGAAGACAGTGATGGTGAACGGAAGGCACGTCAAGGACTACAGATATCCGGTCATGCTGATGGATGTAGTCAGCATAAAAGAGCTCAACAAGGGATTCAGGCTGCTCATAGACAATCAGGGAAAGCTCTACTCAAAAGAGACTGAAGATCATACAAGGCCATCAAGGGTCATAGGAAAGACTGCGCTGAAGAGCGGAAAGATACAGCTGAACCTCTTTGACGGCACGAACCTTCTGTCCGACAAGAAGGACATAAAGGTCGGCGATATAATAGTGCTTGACAACAAGAACGAGATAAAGCACCACTTCAAGCTTGAGGCCGGCGTCACAGCTTACCTTATAGGCGGCAAGCATGTAGGCCTCACAGCAAAGGTTGTGGATGTCAAGAAAGGCACGATAGTCTTCGAGCACGGGAATGAGAAGTTTGAGACGCTCAAGGAATACGCTTTCGTGATAGGTAAGGACAAGCCGCTGATACACGTTTAAAATGGAGACAAAGATGAGACAGATAAAAGTTGAAAAGGTCACACTCAATTTCGGCGCAGGCAAAGATCAGGCCAAGCTGGAAAAAGGGCTTAAGCTGCTCAGGCAGATATCAGGCATGACTCCGGTGAAGACAATAACGAAGAAAAGGATCCCGGCATGGGGATTGCGTCCTGGTCTTCCTATAGGGGCAAAAGTCACAATCAGGAGAAACCAGAACGATTTGATCAAAAGACTTTTGCACGCGACAGATTTCAGGCTCAAGGAGAGCAATTTTGACAATAACGGCAATGTGTCCTTCGGCATAAAGGAATACATAGATGTGGAAGGCGCGAAATACGAGCCGGAGATAGGTATCATAGGCATGGAGGCATGCGTGACGCTTCAGCGCCCCGGATTTAGGGTCAAGAGGAGAAGGCTGCACCAGAAGTCCATACACAAGAGGCACAAGATAGGCAAGGAAGACGCGATGAAATTCATGGTTGAGACATTCAGTGTCAAGCTCGGTGAGGAATAAAATGACAACAAGCGATTACAGGAAGGCGTTCAAGCAACTCAAGGCTAATCCGATCAAGCTTCAGAAATACCAGAAGCACAACGCTCCTAAAGACAGGAGCTGCTCTGTATTGAAGAAAAAATGCAGGCGCTGCGGTAGGACTCACGCCCATATAGGCAAATATGGTTTAAACCTGTGCAGGCAATGCTTCCGCGACACAGCGGTCAACATAGGTTTCAAGAAATACGCTTAGGTGAAATGATGGCAATGAATGATACTTTGGCAAACGCTTTGTCGAAGATATTGAATAATGAGAAAGTAGGCAAGAAGACTGTAGAGATAAGGCCGGCAGCACGTCTGACGAAGGAAGTCTTGCGCGAGATGAACGAGCACCAGTACATTGGCGATTACAAGGAAGTCAGCAATGGTAAGGGCAATATGCTTGAGTTGAATCTTCTTGGCGCGATAAACAAGTGCGGAGCGATAAAGCCGCGCTTCCCGGTGGCTGTGAAGGAATATGTGAAATACGAGAAGCGCTACCTCCTTGCGAAGGACTTCGGCATCATAATAGTATCGACGCCAAAAGGGATAATGACCCATATAGAGGCGAAGAAACAGAATCTTGGAGGGAAGCTGCTCGCTTACTGCTACTAAAATGGAAAAGAAGAATGTCACGATAGAGGTCGAGATCCCAAGCGGCGTGCAGGCCAGGCTCGACGGGAAGAAACTGACAGTCAAGGGTGAGAAAGGCGAAGTGAGCAAAAGCCTCAATCATCCCAAGATACTGATTAATCTTGACGGCAACAAGCTTGTCATGCAGACAATAACGAACAGGAGGGAGGAGAACAACCTCTTAAGGACATTCAAGGCGCACGTGAGCAACCTGATAAAGGGTGCGACTGAAGGCGTCGAATATAAATTGAAAGTGTGCTCAGGCCATTTCCCGATGAACATCTCGGTGGCCAACAATGAGCTGGTGATAAAGAATTTCCTCGGCGAGAAAGTGCCGAGAAAGCTGAAGCTGAAGAATGGCGTGAGCGTCAAGTTGGACGGCAGTGTGATAACTGTCGATGGTGTCGACTTGGAGCTTGTGAGCCAGACAGCGGCAGATATCGAGCAGCTCAGCAGGCGCGCAGGCTTTGACAAGCGCGTCTTCCAGGATGGCATTTACATAACAAGCAAAGACGGGAAGGAGATAAAATGAACATAGCAGAATACAGGAAGCTGAAGAGAGCGAAGAAGCCTAAGTTCCTGAGGCAAGACGCCCACAAGAAAAAAAGGCTTGAGGCGAAATGGCAGAATCCTCGCGGCCACCACAGTAAGATCAGATGGGGCAACAAAGGTCACAGGGTAGAGCCAAGACCAGGCTACGGAAGTCCAAAGGAATTCAAGTTCATGCATCTGTCAGGCCTGAATATGATCATAGTCCACAATGTGAGTGAGATTTCAAAGCTCAATCCGAAGAAGGATTCGGCGATAATAGCGGCATCAGTAGGCATGAGGAAGAAAGCAGAGATGGTGAAGGCTGCGGACGAGAAGAAGATCAAGATTGTCAACATCAAGGCAGATTTCCTCAAGAAGGTTGAGGAGAAATTCGCCAAGAAAGAGAAGAAGACAGAGAAGAAAGAAGAGAAGACGATAGAAACCATAGCGGAGAAATAAAATGCAACTCGACATGCAGAAAAGGCTCGCGGCACAGGTGCTGAAGATATCGAAGAAGAAAGTCTCCTTCGACACTTCAAGGCTTGATGACATAAAAGAGGCCATCACAAAGGCAGACATAAGGGGCCTCATCGGAGAAGGTACAATATTTATCAGGCCGCACAGCGAGCAGAGCAGAGGCCGGGCAAGATTGCAGGCTGCGCAGAAGAACAAAGGAAGACAGCAAGGAGTGGGAAGCAGGAAAGGCAAGAAGACAGCAAGGACGCCGGCAAAAAGAAAATGGATGAATGCGATAAGGCTGCAGAGATCATTCCTCAATTTATTGAGAGAGAATGAGATAATCACAAACGAGACCTACAAGAGCCTTTACATGAAGGCCAAAGGCGGCTTCTTCAGAAGCAAGAGGCACATAAAGATTTACATCGAGGAGAGAGGCTTGGCCAGGGTTACAAAATGAAAAAGCACACAGTTCCATTCCAGAGAAAGCTGAAAGGCAAGACTGACTACAACAAGCGCCTCTATCTCTTGCAGTCAGGGAAACCAAGAGTGGCAATAAGGGGATCTGTAAAGAACATGCAGATCCAATTGATACAATATGAGCCGAAAGGCGACAAAATAATTTTTACAGTCCACACTAGTGAGCTCAAGAAGCTCGGCTGGAATTTCGGCCTTGGGAATATACCAAGCGCATATCTTGCAGGCCTTCTGGCTGCAAAGAAAGCCAAGCAGAGCAAGATAGATGAGGCTATTGTGGACATAGGCATGCAGAGCTCTGTCAAGGGCGGCAGGATTTTTGCTGCTGTCAAGGGCCTGATAGATGGCGGCCTGAAAGTACCAGCATCGGAAGAGGCCTTCCCGAGCGCGGAAAGGCTGATAGGCAAGCACATAGTGAATTATGCGAAAGGCAATGTAGCTAATCTTGAGAAAGAGTTCAGCGCAATGAAAGCCAAGATACTAGGAAATTAAAATGACAAAAAAGATCAAAACAGAAGTTGAGGAAGAAGTTATCGCGCCTTCAGCGGTCATAGAGGAAGAGAAGGCAGCGCCACAGGAGATCTTGCAGAAAGTTAAAACTACCGTGAATCTTGATTCATGGAATCCAAAGACAAGCCTTGGCAAGAAGGTCAAGGAAGGTCAGATAAAGGACATCGATGAGATACTTGACAACGGCCTCACGATACTTGAAGCCGAGATTGTCGATGCTCTCGTCCCTAACATAGAAGTCGATTTGCTTCTCATAGGGCAGTCAAAAGGAAAGTTTGGCGGCGGTCAGAGACGCGTCTTCAAGCAGACGCAGAAGAAGACCAAAGAAGGCAACAAGCCGAGCTTCTCGACATTCGCTGTTGTCGGCAACAGAAATGGTTACGTTGGCATAGGCTACGGAAAATCAAGAGACACAGTGCCGGCAAGAGAGAAGGCAACAAGGAATGCCAAGCTTGACCTAATGAAGATAAAAAGAGGATCAGGTAGCTGGGAAGGTCAGAGCACAAAGGCGCACAGCATCCCTTTCACCATAACGGGCAAATCTGGCTCGGTCATAGTCAAGCTGATGCCAGCTCCAAGAGGTACAGGGCTCGTTGTGCCGAGAGAGGTGGCGAAGATACTTGCGCTTGCAGGCATACAGGATGTATGGAGCAAGACGCTTGGCCAGACAGTGAGCAGGAATAATCTCATACTGGCGACGAAGAAGGCGCTTCAGCAGCTCATGGAACTGAAAGTGAAGCATGAGTACAAAGAGAGCATGACATTCATAGAGGGAAACGAATAAAATGGCAAAAGTAGCTGTAGTCAGGATAAGGGGGACGGCCAAGGTCGCGGCAGGCACAGAATCGACTTTGGAGATGCTGAAGCTTTACAGAAGGAACTATTGCATTGTTGTAGAGAACACTCAAAGCAACATGGGTATGATAGTGAAGTGCAAGGATTTTGTGACATGGGGAGAGCTAGATGATGAGACTTACAAAGTCCTTGTTGAGAAGAAAGGCGAGAAAGATGGAGAAGGCAAGCTGAAGAAATTCTTCAGGATGAATCCTCCGATAGGCGGCTTTGAAAGAAAAGGAACGAAGAAAGCTTTCACTGTCGGCGGCGCTCTCGGCTTCAGGGGAGACAAGATAAATATACTGCTCAAGAAGATGATGTAAAATGCTGGGAAGAAGAAAGAAGAAAAGCGCGAGGATGCGCGGCGCGAAGACAACGCACGGCTATGGTTCAAAGAAGAAGCACAGAGGTTCAGGCCACACCGGAGGCGTAGGCAATGCAGGCTCAGGCAAGAGGGGAGACAGCAAGAAGCCGAGCTACTGGGCTGATCAGGATTATTACGGAAAGCACGGATTTTTCCATCACGGGTTGAAAGTCAAAGTAAATTCCATTAACATAAGAGACATTGAGCAGAACCTTAAGTCGTATCTTGTCAGGAAACTGGTCGAGGAAAAAAACGGGGTGTATTTTGTTGACTTGAAGCATCTTGGCTTCAACAAGCTGCTCGGCTCCGGGAAAGTGACTATGAAGTTCAATATCACGACAGAATTCGCATCGAAGAATGTTGTTGAGAAAGTCAAGGAAGCTGGCGGAGAAGTCACAGTCGCTTCCAGCTAAGGTTGAAAAATGTCATTCATTGACAGCATAATAAATAACCTGCCGGAAGTACAAGGTCCTACACAGAAGACACTTTCTTTCAAGGAGAAATTGAAATGGACTGGCATAGTGCTGCTTATCTTCTTTGTCTTGAGCATAATCCCTTTGTATGGCCTGGGAGAAGCCCCATTGGAGCAGTTCAAGTTCCTCTCATTGATTCTTGGCGCGTCATTCGGAAGCCTTATCTCTTTAGGAATAGGCCCGATAGTCACGGCCTCCATAGTGCTGCAGCTCTTGAATGGCTCAGGCATAATGAAGTTTGATCTGACAAGCCACGAGGGAAAGAGGCGCTTCCAAGGCATACAGAAGATACTTTCATTCTTCTTCATCCTTTTCGAGGCCTCGATCTACGTCTTCCTTGGCGGATTGGCGCCTTCAACAATATACCTTGGGACGCCAAGCTACTTGATGATAGAGCTTCTGCTCGTCTTCCAGCTCTGCCTTGGCGGCATCCTGG
>JAGVOV010000127.1 GCA_020052545.1 archaeon
AAGCGCGCCTATATATTCTATCCCGAGCGATTCCTTGATGAGCGTGCTCATCCTCTTTATTTCGCCATGCTCAGATTCATGAAGCGCTTTTGTGAGGTCAAGTACCATCAAATCTTTCCCTTTTATCAAAGGCCTCATGTTTCCAAGGACTTCTTTTATCACGCCAGTAGGCAGGCTCATCACAAGCAAGTCTGTGTTCTGCAGCAGTTCCTCAAGGCTGCTGGTTATATTGTCAAACTCGTGAAAATAAAGTCCTGGCATAGATATTGGATTCAATCCATCCCTCAATGTTTCCGCTTTTGTTAGCTGTCTTCTTCCTTCTGAAGCTTCCTGATATTTTGCCAGTCCTCCGCCAAGCCTGGCCTGCAGCTCCTCTTTGCCCATGATGAGCTCCAAAGCAGATCTTGCCTGCTCTTGGCTGACAGTTTCATTAGGGTTCCTGGAATAAAGCATCATCTGCACTTCTGTGCCATACTCCTTGGAATAGAGGCCTGCTGCCTTCAGGTTTTCATTGATGACCTGGCCTATAGCGGTGCCGAAGCTACCATCACCCGGGATGATTGATATTTTTTTCACCTCGGTATCCTCAATTCTTATTATCTGGAGAGCCCTGTTGAGCTCATCCCTTGTTAATCTCATTATTCCTCTGACTGGCTATCTTTTCCTCTTTTTTAAATGTTATGAACTAGAAGGTTTCTTCATCCATCTTTTCATGGAGATATGAATATGCCGCCACTTTTATCGCTTTGAGGCAGAGCAATGCGCATTTTACCCTTGATGGTGTCAATGGGATGCCGAGCATCCCATAGATTTCTTCTTTTGAAAGGTTCTTTATCTCCTCAATCTTCTTTCCCTTCACCTTTTCTGTCAGCATCGATGCTGCTGCAAGGCTTATCGCGCAGCCGGAGCCGATAAATCTTATCTCTTCAATGACACCTTTTTTCACGAGGAGCTGGTATTCGAGCACATCGCCGCATAATGGGTTGCTCTCCTTCTGCCTGATATTCGCGTTCTTCAGCTCTCCTTTGTTCCTTGGATTCTTGTAATGGTCAAGGATGTTCTCCTGGTAGATCTCAATCAATCCTGAACACCTTCCTCACATTTTTGAAGGCATCAAACAAGATATCGATCTCTTCTTCTGTAGTGTAAAGGTAAAAGGAAGCGCGGCATGCTGAATTTATAGAAAGCCTGCTCATCAGCGGCTGGGCGCAGAGATGGCCGCTTCTTATGGCAATCCCTTCTTGGTCAAGGATTGTTGCTACATCGTGGCCATGGATGTTCTCAAAATTGAAAGTCAGTATCCCTGCCCTTTCTTCGATATGCTTGGTGCCGTAAAATGTCATCTTCTTCTCTTTCTCTGCAAGCTTCAATGCATAGCCTATAAGCTCCTTTTCATGCTGCCTTATGCTGTCGATGCCTATCCTGTTGATGTAATCGATAGCAGCCCCAAAACCTATGGCGCCAGCTACATTGGGGGTTCCTGCCTCGAACTTATAGGGAACATCATTCCAAGTGGCAGATTCTGTCGTCACCTCTTTTATCATGTCGCCGCCCTTCATGAAAGGCTTCATCTTCTCTAATAAGCTTTTTTTTGCGAACAAGGCCCCAATGCCAGTCGGAGCCAGCATCTTGTGGCCCGAGAAAGCGACAAAATCCGCATTTATGGCAGCAACATCAAGCTTTGTGTGCGCTGCTGACTGGGCAGCATCGATAAGCAGCAACGACTTATTGTCATGCGCTATCTTTGAAATCTCTGCCAGAGGATTTATTGTGCCTAATACATTTGAGCAGCCTGTGACAGCGACAAGCTTGGTGTTTTTTGTGATGAGCTTCCCGAACTGCTCCATCTTCAATGTGCCATCATCATTGATATCGACAAACTTGACCTTCATCCCTTGATCCTTAAGTTCCAGCCATGGCACAATGTTGGAGTGGTGCTCCATTATTGTCGTCACAATCTCATCGCCTTTCTTCCAGTCTAAGGAATTTGCGACAAGGTTGATTGATTCTGTCGCGTTCCTTGTGAACACAATCTCATCTGGCCTCGCACTGATGAATGCTGCTATCTTCTTCCTTGATGATTCATAGTGCTCTGTCGCCTCTTCGCTCAGCTTGTGTATCCCGCGATGCACATTTGCGTTATAAGTCTCATAGAAATCTGTTATGGCCTCGATCACCTGCTTCGGCTTCTGCGATGTCGCAGTGCTGTCGAGGTAGACAAGCCTTTTCCCGTTGACTTTCCTCTTCAATATGGGAAAGTCCTGTCTTATATTTTTTACATTCATTGGTGCCACTTATCACTTATCCTGCTGATTATGTTTTCCCTTATCTTCTGGGCTGCTATCTTTGATATCACCGGATTCAGGAAGCCTAAGACTATCTGCTCTCTCGCCTCCTCCCTATTTATCCCCCTGCTCTGTAAGTAGAAAACTTGCTCTTCATCTACCTGCGTCATTGAAGAAGAGTGGGTGCATCTCACGTCATTGGCCTCTATCTCTAATGCAGGAATAGAATCGCTTCTCGCCTCCTTGTCGAGCAGCATGGTATGTTCGGCAAGGAAAGAGTCTGACTGCTGCGCCTTCTTGTCTATCTTTATGAGGCCTTTGAATATGGCCCTTGAAGAGTTCTTGAGAAGGCCTTTGACTAAAACCTCGCCCTTTGTGTTCCTCTCCTTATGGTGCAGATTTGAAGTTATATTGTAATCCTGCTTCTTGTTTGTGAAGAATATCTCTGAGTAATTTGTCTGGCAGCCTTCGCTCTCAAGGTAAGTGTCTGTGCTCTCTTCTAATTTTCCTGAGCCGAAGCTGTATATGCTCCATTGGAGTTGCGCATCCTTGCCGAGAAAGGCTTTCCTTGTTATCTTCACATCAGAAGACTCTGGTAAGTCCTGTATTGAAGTGTAATTGACTTTTGATCCCGGCTTCCCTACTATCTCCAGCTCAAACATCACCTGGGAGCCAGACTGCTCTTCTATTATATCTACCTGGCTGCCTTCCTCAGCAATTATCCTGATTCTCGGCCTATTCTTGATGCTGATGGATCTTCTCTTTCCCTCTTCAATCACAATCTCTTCCATCATCCTATGCTGCCTTCCATCTCAAGCTGTATCAGTCTGTTGAGCTCAACAGCATATTCCATCGGAAGCTCTTTTGTGAACGGCTGTATGAAGCCAAGGACTATCATGGTAGCGGCTTCTGCCTCTGTCAGGCCGCGGCTCATAAGATAGAAGATCTGCTCTTCTCCGATCTTGCCGACTTTGGCTTCGTGTGCCATTGTCGTGCCTTCTTCATCTATCTCTATGTTTGGATAAGTGTCGCTCCTTGAGTTCTCGTCAAGCAGCAGTGCGTCGCAGACAACATTGGCCTTGACATTCTTCGCGCCCTTAATGACCCGAACAAGGCCGCGATAGCTGGCGCGCCCTCCATCTTTGCTTATGCTCTTGCTAGTTATCCTGCTTGTAGTGTCGGAAGCGAGATGAACAGCTTTGGCCCCGGCATCTTGATGCTGGCCCTTGCCTGCAAATGCTATCGATAGTATCTCTGCCTTGGCGCCTCTCCCCACCATATAGACTGCTGGATATTTCATTGTGAGTTTGCTGCCCAAATTGCCGTCAACCCACTCGACTGTCGAGTTCTCATGGGCAAATGCCCTCTTTGTGACAAGATTATAGACATTTGTGCTCCAGTTCTGGATTGTCGTGTAGCGCACCTTTGAGCTTTTTAGGGCAATGACCTCGACGACTGCCGCATGCAAAGAATCTGTGCTGTATATCGGCGCTGTACAGCCTTCGACATAATGCACTTGGGCTCCCTCATCAACTATTATCAATGTCCTTTCGAACTGGCCGAGATTCTTTGAATTGATCCTGAAATACGCCTGTAATGGGAATTCTACTTTTGTGTCCTTCGGCACATAGACAAAGCTGCCGCCGCTCCATACTGCACTGTTCAATGCCGCAAACTTGTTGTCGCCTGCCGGTACAATAGTACCGAAATATTTTTTCACAAGCTCCGGATAGAGCTGCAATGCAGTGTCCATGTCAGTGAATATTATCCCTTTGTCAGAGAGCTCTTTCTTCAGGCTGTGATATACTGCTTCAGATTCATATTGGGCGCCCACACCACCAAGAAACTTCTTCTCTGCTTCTGGAATTCCAAGCCTGTCGAATGTCTTCCTTATTTTTTCCGGAACTTCCTCCCAGTTATTGGCATTCTTTGAGGCGCGCATGAAATAAGTTATATCATCAAATATGATCTTGCTCAAGTCTCCTCCCCAGCTCGGCATAGGCTTGCTGAAGAATATCTTCAATGCCTTCAGCCTGAAATTCAGCATCCATTCCGGCTCATTCTTCAATTCTGATATCTTCCTCACGACTTCCTCATTGAGGCCCTGGTTCGCTATGTACTCATAGTCTTTGACTTCGTCATTGAAGCCGTACTTTGCGGCATAATCTTTATTTATTATCACTTCTTGGGTCTTATCCATTCTTTATCACATTCGCATAGCCGTGTTTTTCAAGCTCTTCCGCAAGCTGATCCGTCCCTGATTGTATGATCCTTCCTTTGTGCATGACATGGACATAATCCGGATGGAGATAGTTCAATATCCTCTGGTAATGGGTTATAATCAATATGCCAAGATTCGGATTTTTTATCTTGTTCACGTTCTCTGCCACTACTCTTAGAGAATCTATGTCCAGGCCAGAATCCGTCTCGTCCATTATCGCTATTTCCGGCTCAAGTATCATCATCTGCACAATCTCTGCCCTCTTCTTCTCTCCGCCGGAAAAGCCGAAATTCAGCTCTCTTGTGACAAAAGTTTTGTCAAGGCCGACAAGCGCCAACTTCTCTTCAAGATATTTCTTAAACTCAATGATGGATTTTATCTTACCATTGTTCGAGAAACGGCCTTTGTAGGAAGCCCACATGAATGTAAGGAATGATATTCCTTGTACTTCTATTGGATACTGGAACGCAAGATAGATGCCGAGCTTCGCCCTCTCATCAGGCTTTAGCTCCAAGATGTTCTTGCCCTTGAAGATTATCTCACCACCTGTCACTTTATATTTTGGATGGCCCATCAGGACATGAGCCAAAGTGCTTTTTCCTGAGCCATTCGGCCCCATGATGGCGCATAGCTTTCCCTGCTCAATGTCGAGGTTGAGGCTGTTGATTATCTCTTTTCCCTCAATCTCCACTTTCAGGCCTTTTATCTTCAGCGCTTCCATATTTATTTGTAGCAATAATCGCAATCCTTAGGCAGGTTGCAGTGCCTCTTGTGTATCACACAGATAGATCTTTCTTTTTTCATCAGACCGAGCAGCCTCTGTATCTCTTTTATCATGGCATTATCATCTTTCATTATCTTGGCGGCAGATCTCTCCACCTCTTTCTTTGTCTTGTTGTCAAACACTATGTCAACCGCCCTCTTCAGCTTGATGTACTGGCTCACTGCAGCCTCAGTTATGTGCAGTTTTTTGGCTATGTCTTTCTGCATCATCCCCTTTTCTTGCATCGCTTTTGTCAGCTCTCTCCTCAATGCAGGGATGACATACCATACCTCAACTTCCTGCGGAATCATGACATCTTTCATTGGGTTAACGATAGTTAACTCTGTTTATAAATGTTTTGATGGTTTCAGAGTGGACACCTAATAATATCATATTATTACGTTTAATATGTGTTATGTCTAATTCCGCCACCCTAGAAAAATTTATAAACTATTGATTATAAAGGATAATATATGGTAAATAAACTGAATCCAAAGGTGGTTTCACTTTCTTTAGTTGCTGTTTCTGCTATACTCTCTCTCACATGTGCACTTTTACTTGCGCTTGTCCCAGAAGCTAGCCTCAAATTTTTCGGAAGTATTTTCCATGGTATTGATATGACTAAAATTGCGGTTTCAGTTACTGTTTCTGGTGTGCTGACAGGATTGGTTGCGATTGTCATTGTTGCATTTATAACCGGTTGGCTGTTTACAGTAATTTACAATTATACATTGGGCAGAATAAAGTAAGCAGCTAATGTTTCTCGTTTTCCGTGGATTGAACAACACATGATGGTTTTCAGAATCAGTCTGCTTTGCCGGCCATCTTCCTCAAAACACTGTTCACTAAGCCTGGGGCAATAGCCTTTATCAGCCTTATTATTTTCCTGTGACTCGGCACCACAACAAAGAATTTATCACCTTTTATCGCGTTTATAGTTGCCCTGCTTACCTCTACCGGCTTGAGCATCTTCACGCCAAGTCTCTTATAACTGTCGAATGTGGGATTGCTAAAGAAATTTGTGTCTACCCCACTAGGACAGACCACAGTAAGATTGATGCTGCTGCCATACAATTCATTGTAAAGGCTTTCAGAGAATCCAAGGACTGCCCATTTGGATGCGCCATAAGCCGAGAAGCCGGGGAAGCCTATCAATGCGACCATAGATGCGATGTTCACTATGTGGCCTTCTCCCTGTCTTCTCATCACAGGAAGGAAAGATTTTATGCAATAGACTGTGCCAAGATAATTTGTCGCCATCATGCTTTCAAAATCCTCTATGGCCGCATCATCTATTTTTCTATAATTACCATAACCTGCATCATTTATCAGTAGATCTATCCTGCCGAACTTCTTCAGGACTTGCTCTGCCATCTCCTTGACTTGCTTCTTGTCAGTGACATCGCAAGATATCGCCATCACTTCTGTCTTTATCTGGCCTATCTCTTTCTTCGCCTTGAGAAGGTTCTCCTTGTTCCTTGCTATTAACACAACTTTGCAGCCGAGGCTCGCAAGATCAAACGCCAGCTGTTTGCCTATCCCTGAGCTCGCTCCGGTTATTACGGCAACCTTGTCCTTGAATTCCTTCATGCAGATTGCGATAAAACCGGATTTTATAAAACTAGCGTTTAAAACTTTTAGTCACTTAACACTGCTGCTGCCTTAAATGAATATTTTCCAGAATTCTTTAGACAAACTATATGTTGCAAAATATACCAGAATGATAATCTTTAAATACTTGTTAATTTAGCTCTAACCACTATATGTTGTGGTTAAGGCAGCCCTGTGCCACAATATGTAGTGTAGACAGCGTCGACACCATAGACGAGAAAATTGGAGGGATAACATGCAGAAGGCAGTGCAAAAAGCCAAGCAGGAATTCGTGCCAAGATACGATGATTCTGGCCTGAAGAAGATCAGCCTGACTGAGAACCAGTACAAAGTCATAGCTGACAAATACTTAAAGGATGCGCCTTCTGTGGAAGCTTGGTTCATGAATGTTGCTGAGAACATAGCATTGGCAGAGATATTGTATGAGCCTTCAATAACTGAGAAAGAGATATTCAAGGATGCTGAATATGCCATCGAAGAGAGGAAGGTAGACGGCCAGAGCAGCAAGATCTTCCTTCTCCATAACAATATGCATTCTTATAATGACCAGAACAATAACTTCAGAATTTTCATGAATAATCTCTATAGCCTGGCAAGGACAAACAAGAAGGCTGCCGAAGCCATGGCAAAAGTGAAGACAGAGTTCTATAACCTCATGGCAAATTTTGAGTTCCTGCCGAATTCACCTACATTGATGAATGCAGGTAGAAGTTTGCAGCAGCTTTCAGCGTGCTATGTGCTGCCAGTGGGGGACTCAATCGAGGAGATATATGATTCTGTCAAGAATATGGCCCTGATCCATAAGTCTGGAGGAGGCACAGGGTTCTCTTTCACAAGGCTCAGGCCGAGGAAGGATGAGGTGCAGACCACAAGAGGCGTGTCTTCAGGCCCTGTAACATTCATGACAATATTCGACAAGTCAACTGAAGTTGTGAAGCAAGGTGGCACAAGAAGGGGCGCCAACATGGGAATATTAAGATATGACCATCC
>JAGVOV010000151.1 GCA_020052545.1 archaeon
GACTATCTTCTTAGCAAACTCTTTCTGCTCTGCCTCTAATTTCTTCAGGTTCATCATACAAAGCCGTTGCTCATCGCAACACCCATTATTCGCATCCTGACGCTCAATGGCATCTTTACCTTATTGAAGTAGCCGATGGCAAGCCCAGGGCTCTTCTTTATCTCTTCATGGTTCTCTATCATGTCAAGCAGATGCTCTTCCTCTACCTGGGCTGTGAATTCCGGCTCAATGGTGCCAGGCTTCACTGCCACGACCTTCCCCAGGTCATCGATAAACACAGTGTATTCGTGCAGAGGCACGCCTTTCCTCATGACATGCACCGCTACTTTCTTGTAGGCCAGCTCCTGCAGGATCAATGTTATTGTCTCATGCTGGTTGGCGAATTCAATATATTTCCTGAAACTCTCTTCATCCATGAGGCTTTAGAAATTTACGCAGAATAAAAATCTTCCTATTTGACCCCAACAAACTTTTACAAAAAGTTGAGCAAAGCTCAACATTGTTGAAGCTTAGCTTCAACAAAAGTTTGACCAAAAGCGGCTGGGGCTATTGGCTTCGCCAATAGCAGCCTACTTGACTCCGAAAGCCTTGAGCTGCTCTGTCAACTTCTCTTTCAGTTCATTGTTGTCAGAATAATAAGCTTGGGCTTGGTTTTTGCTTCCCTGCTTAGCTATCTTCACAATGGGCTTGTTGAAGCTGCCTAGATCGATGTCATTCGATACATCTGCTACAATCAAGTCTGGCTCCGCGCCATTTAACTCAAGCAATGTCTTTCTAGCATACTGGTTGCAGACAGCCTCAGCTACATCTCTCTGCCTGCCGCTTAGCCCTATCAATAATATGCTTTTCATTTTGATTCACGTAAGTGTCGTCAAGCAAAGCTTTCCGAGCACTTTAAAGACTTCGTCTTTAAAGAAAGAAAAAAGGCTCTCCTTTGTGGGGGTTAGAATTTGGGATGAAGAGCCTTTTTTTTGTGAAGCTTCGCGTTAGGGTGGGGGTAGAATGTCGCGAAGCTTATGATCATTGTAAAATATTACTTTACAACTGCTATTATCAGGTGTGGATTGAAAACCCTTTAAACGTATAGATATAGCCCCTAATATATAAATATTACGTTTTTGTATACTGGTTTGGGAAAAGGTTCAGAAGGGGTCGTAAAATGGCTTTATAAGCCTTATAACGCAAGCTCAGCCTTAAGTGAATAATCAGTGGATGAGCTTGTGGGATAGTTAACTGCGACATGAGACACCAAGATCTGCGCAGTTAACTATAAAGCAAAGAACTCTTTTATCCTGTCTATGTATTTCAGCGTTATCTTAGCATCCATATCGGTTGGAAAGAGGCCGTAATATTGCGGCCAGGTGAAGCGTTCATCTAGGAATATCATCACGCCCCTGTCTTCCTCACTCCTTATGCAGCGGCCAGCGCTCTGCAGGCATTTCGAGAAAGCGGGGAAGACATAGCCATAGTCCCAGCCGCGCTTGAATTTTTCGTCGAAATATGCTATCTGCTCTTTCGTCTCAAGGTCAGGACGCTGCAACGGCAAGCCGACAACGATGACGCATTTCAGGAAATCGCCAGGCAAGTCGATTCCTTCAGAGAAGCTGCCGGAGCTCACGGCAAGCAAGACTGCTCCAGATTTTGAATATCCCTTAAAGCGCTCAAGCATCTCTCTCCTCTCGGCCTTCTGCATAATCGCATCTTCAGTGAATATTGTCTTTTTTGAAAGATCAGAGAATATGGCGTTGACCTTATCCCTTATGCCATAGCTTGGAAAGAATATTATGGAATTTCCAGGAACTGTGTTAGTTATCTCGACACATGTCTTCGCTATATCAACAAACTGCGCATCGTTCCTCTCTGTAAATCTTGTCGTCGTCTTCGGCACAATCATATTCAGCCTGTTATGCTTCGGGAACGGGCTCTTGTAAATTGTCATCTCAGAATTTTCAGGAAAACCAAGAAGATCCTTGTACATCTCTGTCGGCAACAAAGTCCCGGACATCAGGAAGGTGGCATAAGTGTTCTTGATTATTTGGGAGCTGACCAAGCTCGGGTCGAGGCATTTGTAGGCCAGCGTCACGACGTCTTTCCCATTATAGCTGCTTTTAGTCAGTATCCTACAGAATCCTTTCTCGCTTCCATCCCATTTATCCAGGAAATTCGCTATGCTGCCGGAATAGCTCTGCTGCTCTTTCTCCCTGACAGATTCAGACGCAGTTTCAAGCTCCTCTATCAGTTCATCATAATCCCTGATTTTCTCAACTGCTTTCTTGAAATCCTCTTTTGTTATTAATTTTTCCTCATCATTCTTCATCCCTCGTGAGAGATGGAGCAGGATATCATTTATCTTCTGAAGATGCAATGCTTCTTTCTCCAGGCCTGTCTTCTTCAATTCCTTTATGGCCCTGGCCAATGAGAAGGAAGTTATCTTGCTGCTCGCAAGATCCTTTATCCTTGATGGAAGATTGTGCGCCTCGTCCACAATGACGATGCATTGCTCAAGGCTCCTCTCAATCTTATTCAGGAAATTCCTCGACACTGAAGGGTTGAAGATATAGTAATAATCAGCCACGATGACCTTTGCCTTCTTCGCAGCTTCTATAGATATCTCATAAGGGCAGAATCCCTGGCTTTTGCAGTTCTCTATCACATCTTCGGTATGCGCTCCGAAGATAGGGATGTTTGAGAGGAACACCTTAGCAGCCACACTAAATTTCTTGTCTGTCCTCGTGTTGCTGTAGAACTCGCATCTTCCTGAGTCGGTGAGCATCCTGCAGTATTCATGGAAATCTGTCGTGCCAAGGAGATTGACTCCAGGCTGCAGGCACATGTGCTTCTTCCCTATTATGTCGACAGGATGTGCTTCAACACCATGCTTCTTCTTTATCGCCTTCACCGTGTCTATGGCCAGGATATGCTGCGTATGCCTGCTTGTGAGGAAGAATATCGTCAAGTCCCTCTTCATGGCGAATGTCAGGCAGGGCGACAATAATGCTGCTGTCTTGCCAAGGCCTGTCGGCGCATGTATGACAAGATGCTGCCTTTTCTCCAGCGCATTCTCGACAGTCTTTATCAGCCTGTCCTGCTCCGGCCTCATCTTGTCGTATGGAAAAAGGATGTCTTGCATAAGAAAAAGTAAACTCAATCCTTATTTAAATATGCTTGCCAAAGGCAAACCTTTTTTAACAGCAGCAAATTAAAAGGAATTATGGAGAGATGGCATAAGGTTGTTGAGAGGAGGAACACAGCCCCATTCTTCGACCTGATCTCTTCCGGATTCTTTGATGAGAACTGGGAAAAATTGCTTGGCTTCAGGGCGTGCATAAATTCTTTCAGGAACTACAATAACGAAGTTGCCTACAAAGAAAGAGAATTCATCGATGGCGTCCAGACAATGGAGAGCCAGATGAAGCTAAAGAAGCCGGATTTCTTCATCAGCGTGCTTGACACATTGGAAAAAAGAGGGAGGGAACTTGTTGTATATGTCAGGAAAATCTCGGCTAATCCGCCAGAAGATAAAGAATCCTTAAAGGCAGCCATAAAAGAGATTAAACATCTGGCTGAGCTGTTCTCACCGTCGTTGTCATTAATTAGCATAGTTGATCCAGTCATAGAAAATATGTTGAGGGAAAAGCTCAAAGGCAAGCCTGATGAGTACTTTCAATCCTTGATGTCCCCGGATGAAGCGGATGAGACTGTGCAGGAAGCTGAGGAACTATTCGGGATAAAGAAGATGAATCTTTCTGGAAAAGAGCTGGAAAAAAAGCTCAAGGACCATATGGTTAAGTGGGGATGGCTCTTCTCCGGGAGGGATGGCAGGAACTCTGATGAGCAAATATTTGAAAGCATCAAGCAGCGATACCTGAAAGATTCTGATCCTGAATCTGCTGAAGAAAAGATGCTAAAAGTTAGAGGAAGAACTGAAGAGATAGTTAAAGAACTCAATCTTGACAAAGATTTCATCCGCATGGTAAAATACTTTGTCTATTTTAGGACCCATAGGATGAACCTCTTTATCGACGCAACATATCACCTCAATCCGATGCTGGAATCTGTTTCCAGAGCCATAAGCACAGATTCAGGGAACATGTACGAGATGAGCTTTGACGAGATGATAAGCTCCCTTGACGGCAATACACTGCTGGAAAGCGAGTTCGAGAAAAGAAAGCGCTTCAGGATGCTCATAAGCGAGAACGGTAAGATGAAGGTTATCGCTCTTGAAAAGCCAGAAGAGGAGAAGATAACGGCGGATCAAGTCAGCGGAAACATAGCGTTTATCGGCCTGATTAGAGGAACTGCCAAGATAATCAAAGACACCTCTGACCTCAATAAGGTGAAGGATGGTGATGTCCTGATAGCTCCAATGACAATCCCTGAATTCATTCCTGCCATGGAGCGCGCATCTGCTTTCGTCACAGACGAGGGCGGCATAACATGCCATGCTGCTATAGTGGCCAGAGAGATGAAGAAGCCTTGCATCACCGGGACAAAGATAGCGACAAAAATATTCAGCGACGGCGACCTTGTAGAAGTTGACGCTGAGAAAGGGATTGTCAGGAAGATTTGAGAAAATTCTAATTACATAAGTACATCGAAACGACACACGACGCTGCCCCAAAATAACTCTATAGCTACGCCTGCATTGCTTTGAGCTTACTAGAATTTGCTCTTAATCGCCGTTCACAACGACTTGTGCCACAAATGGAACCACAAGGCAGATCGCGAACGACGCGCCTATAACCAATATCTCTTCAATCATTTCTATTCAGTATTTTTATCGTGTCTAGGTGGGAGAACTAGTTTAAATATTTATTGCTTTTACGGGCTATAAATAGGTTATAACATGGATAAACGACGCCTTTAATAACCCAAAAAAGACGAAAATTAGAGAAAAAAGATATATAAAAACCAATCTCGCTACGCTCGTAGGTTATCTCACTGCGTTCTTAAGTTTCCTCGGGAAACTTTCTTCGAAACCTTTATAAATATCATATTCTTCGTTATACATATTGGGGGTAATAGATGGAAAACAAGAAGATGTTTGGGGTTTTTTTCCGAGAGAAGCCTGCTTTGATGCTTGTTGAACTGAGGAATGCAAAAGGCAGCATGTATGCCTCTTCGATAGCGAAAAAAGTCGACTGCACTTATTCCCATGTCGTCAAAATCTTGCAAGAGATGCAAAAATCAGGAATAGTGAATTTTGACAAGCAAGGCAGATTGAAATTCATAACGTTGACGAAGAAAGGTTCTGAGATTGCAGAGCACGTCGATTCTGTCAAGAACATACTTTAGAGCTTTATCTTCTTTCTCAGCAACACAAGTGTGCTTTCAAAGTTGCCATTGTTGAACAGGCTTTTCTTCCTCTCTAAAGCCTCGGTGTAGAAATCATCGTTCTTGAAGCCGATGTTCATGTCGTAATATGATATTATCTCTGCAACCATCGTGCTAAGATTTTTCAAAAAATCGTCTTTCGGGAAGATGTTGAAGAGGTAGACATCGAGCTCGACAAATTTCTTTATCGCCTCTTTCTCCTTTATCGCCCCCTTCCAAGATGCTGTCTCTCTTCCAAGATATATGGAGAAGAATCCACCTATGATTTCATCGCTGAAGGAAAGTTCCGCATCTCTTTTTTTTCTAGGCATATTTTTTCAATATCTCTTTCGCAGCTTCAATGAAGCCTTTCTCATTGTCTTTGTCGATGACTGCGCCAGCCGCATACTTGTGGCCGCCGCTCTCTCCACCAGTCTTCTCCGTTATCTGCTCGATTATGCTCTTGAGATCTATGCCTTTGCCGGGCCTTCCTGAAATCCTTAAGCTTACTTTTATCTTGTTGTCCTCTGCCCTAGCGAGAGACATGACGAAAGTGCTGTCAGGAAAATCGGGATTCTTCGATATTATGGAAGCGACAGTGCCTATCATCGAAGCCGGTATGTTTGTTCCAGCATTGATTATGACAAAACCTTTCTCCTCGGTGACTTTTCCTGTTCCCTTGTTGCTGTTATACCAAGACAGCGCGCTTATCAGCTCTTTCTTGTAGTTCTGCATATGATTGATTGCTTCCTGCTTTATCTTCTTGTCATTGAGGCAGCAGCCTATACCGAGCATCGGCTTGTCCATCCTGCCGCAAGCATTCAATAACGTGGAAAATTCTCTCGCGTCTCTCAATATGCTCTCTTCCTCCTCTTCAGGCAATGTGTAAATATTGCCAACAATTGTCTCATGCACGTCTTTCTGTCCGCTAGCTATTATTATACCGACAATTATCTTCTCCATCTCTTCCTGCGTCAAGTGAGATATTTTTCTCCAGCCTGCGCCTCTTTTCGGGTCGATGTCAAGCTTCTGGAGGAATTTTATGCTACCGGTCTCGCTTCCAGTGACGCCAGGGATGAATGGGTTTGTGCAGTACTCAAGCACCTTGTGCAGCGGTCTTGTCTGGCTGCCGAACAATTTGATACCCTTTGTCACCTTCAGCTTGCCGTGCCTCTCTGCTATCTTCATTATCTCCTCATTGAGATACAAGAATCCATTGTTCTCCTGCATGTCGCCTATCGCGCCGATTATCGCTATGTGCGCCATCAGCTCATTCTTCCTGTCCAATGCCTTGGCAAACAGGAATGCAACTCCCGCTCCTGATATCTCTTTGCCGCCGTCTATAGAGAAGAGATGTGGATTGACATGGATCAGGTTTCCATTGGAATCTGCGTCAACCGGATTATGATGATCAAGTATCAGCACGCTCTTGTCTTTCAGAGTCTCCTTGATTAGTTTCAGGTAGCCGCTTCCCAAGTCAGTGAAGATTATGTTCTTGCTGTCATCCTTCCTCAGCTCCTCAAGCGTCTTCATGTCAAGTCCCTTGACTATGGAGATAGAATAAGAGCGGTCATCGTTCCTCAAAGCTTTCACGATGATGGAGCAGGCCGCAAGTCCGTCGCAGTCATAGTGCGACACGACTTTTATCGTCTCGCCTTTTTTGGTATGGCTGAACTTTTCTGCGGCTTTTCCCACAAACTCCTTGAAGAGCTCGTATTTATCCATTCTTACTGCACGGTTATGCTTGCGCTCTTTGGATCATACTTCCATTCTCTGCTTATCCTTCCGGAATTCTTGTAGTATTTTGCGAGCTTCATTATTTTGCTGTCAGTTATCTCAAGGCCGCGCTTCGCTGCCATATCATGCTTGTTTATCTCAAGATGCTTCCTTATCTTGATTGCCCTCTTGATCAGGCTGTTCAAGTCTTCCGGCAGCGCGCCAAGAAGATTCTTCTCCTTCAGTATCTGGCTGATCTTTTTCTTTGTCACAACATTTGACAAAGGTATGCCGTAGACATCTCTGAGCTGCAGGCCTATGTGGCTTGGCGTCATGCCTTCCTTGGCCAGCTTCACTATCAACAATTCAACTTCCTTGCTCTTGTATCTTATCCAGCTCGGTACTTTCTTGACTATAGGCTTCTTGCTGCCTGATTTTCCATGTGCTCTTGAATACATCCTTGCCATTTTAGTTCCTCCTCGAGAAAATAAGAGAATTTGAATTCTCTCCAGCATGGGCAAGCGTGAACCGGCCCATCTCTCGATAATATGCTTGGGAAAGGAAGTGGCTTTATAAATATTTTGGCGCGAATGTTTTTAAACAATTGATAGTTCCCTCAATGCATGTCAATTGACC
>JAGVOV010000061.1 GCA_020052545.1 archaeon
CGAGCCGCTGAAATAGACAACCTTGGCGAAATCTGTCGATTGATGGACATAGAAATTGGCTTTTATCCTATTTTCATAAGCTGAAAGGATGAAAGAGATGCACGCTCCTACACTGAAGCCGCAAAAGCCTATGTCTTTATGCCCTTTCTTCTCAAGCCAGTCTATGGCAAGCTTTGCCTCGCCGATTGATGTCCAGACAGAGCCGATTGTCTTCCCTATGTTTGCATTCACGAACTTGTTGTTGTCTTTCTTTATAGTGGCATGAGCCCCATGGTGGGGAAGGTGCATTACAAGCACATAGAAGCCGCGCTTGGATAGCGCGGATGCAAGCCGCTCATAAGTTGCTGGATTTGATGTCCAGTGAGGGATGAAGACGACTGCCTTCTTTGAATCTGAGGGATAAACATCAAACACTGCTGTTGAGCTTACCTTCCCTGCTGAATATCTTATTGAAAGCTTCCTTGCCTCAAAGATTGAGCTTCTGATCCTGAATGATGCTAGGTATTCTGGAGCCCTTTCCTTTATCTTTTTTGAGAAATCCTTTATCTTGATGCCGAGCGGCAGTAATTCTTCTCCAAGAGATGCAGGAAGCCTCTCCTTGTAGCTCATTCCTCTGTCTATATAGATCTCCTCGACTTTCTCGACAAGAAGCCTGTAAATCATAGCCTCGCAACCTCTTTCTGCAATATTCCTGTTATCTCAGCAGGAGATTTCCCCTGGAACTCCAAAGGCTTGCCGAACCTTATCGTGACATCTCTCTTGTGTATGCCATTGTCAAGTACCCCGAATATGCCGTCTATCCTCAAAGGCACGACTTTTGCATGCATCTCCGCAGCGATGAATCCGACTCCAGGCTTGAAGGCGTCAAGCTTCCCATTCAGAGAATGCTTTCCCTCCGGGAAGAAAATGATGTTGTTCCCTCTGTCAAGCAGCTTTCCTGTCACTTCCATGTTTTTCCTGAAAGCCCTTGTCCTGGGAAAAGGATATGCGCCCATAAAAGTTAGAGTGTAGTAATATTGCGCCTTGAAGATAATATTCAGGAAAAAACCTTGTTTCTCGAAGAACTCTGTGTGCATCGCCGAGAATGTCTTGCTCTTCATCTTTGCTGGAAGCGCCCTTAAGATGGTCGGCACATCCATGTAAGAGAGATGATTTGAGACCATTATCAGGGGTTCCTTGGCGCCTTTGATGTTCTCAAGGCCTTCGATATTGAGCTTTATGACGGCACGCTGCAAAGGCCATGTAATGATGCTGTGCACAAGCCTCACGAATGAAGCGGCACTGCCCAATGTCCATGGCCTCAGCCTGTCTATCCCTTTTACCGCGTCTTTCCTTTTCTCTTTTATCAATGCTTCAAGGTCTTTCACCCTTGTCTTTTGGCTTATCAAGTCTTCATTGAAGTCGATGTTGAATTCCTGCTCTATATAGGAGACAAGCTCTATCCTCCCTATGGAATCGAGGTTTAAGTCCCGGGCGAGCACGCTGCTTGGTTTAATCTTTGCGACGTTGACCTTGCACACGCTTGCTAGAAGCCTGTACAGTTTGTTTTCCGAATATGATAATTTTTCCGTATGGCTTTTCTCCGCTATCTTCTCCGCGACAAGCCTCTTCTTAATCTTCAATGTCGTTGTCCTTGGGAAATCAGTCTCTGGCCATATCGAGAAACCGAGGATCTGCTGGGCAGAGTTCAGCTTCTCGTTGGCTTCGGTCACTGACGTTTCTATGTCGAATGATTTATGGTCTTTTGGCAATATTGAAGCATAGACAATCTCCTCATTGCTCCTCTTTATCCCAAGCACGCAGCAATCTTTGATATCTTTATCTTCAAGAAGAATCTTCTCTATGTCGTCAGGATAGACATTCATGCCTGCGCCAGTCACTATGACGTCTTTCTTCCTGCCTTTTATCCTTATGAAGCCTTCAGCATCTATCTCGCCTATGTCGCCTGTGTGCATCCAGGCGCCATCAAATAGCTCTTGAGTCTTCTTCCTGTCATTGTAATAGCCGGGCGTTATGTTCTTTCCCTTGGCCTGTATCTCTCCATCTTTTATCCTTATCTCCACCCCAGGAAGCGCCTTACCTATCGAGCCCCTCACCTGCTTTTCGAGCGGGTTTGCACTGAGCACAGGGCTGCATTCTGTCAGCCCATATCCCTGAAGCACTATGAACCCGAGGTCTTCCCAGAATTTTTGAAGCTCTTCATTCAATGCTGCTCCGCCTGAGATGAAATACATGAATCTTCCGCCGAACGCATTGTGGACTTTCCTGAACAGCAGCTTTTTTATCTGCTTTGGTGCTTTAAGCGCGAGCATCCTGTTGAAGACCTTTGTCTTGCCTTTGCTCTCGACGTCTTTCTTTATGCTCTCTGCCAGCGAATTCAGAAGACGGGGCACAGCCATCATGTTTGTGACTTTCTCCTCTTTCATCGCAGCCAAGATGGCTGAAGACTTTATCGTCCTTATGTAGACGACCGAAGCGCCTGCATACAATGGCATCAGGAAGCCAGGACTCTGCTCAAAAAGATGGCTCAGTGGCAGCACTGACAGAAGGCTCTGCTCTTTTGTGAACCTGACGAACGAAAACATCGAGATGATATTGCTGCAGACGTTCTCATGGGTTATCATGACCCCTTTTGGATCGCCAGTTGTGCCGGAAGTAAAGACAATTTCTAGCAGATCGTCTCCCTTGAGGCTTGGCAGCTTTTTGGATTCTTGCTGCTTGCTGACTTCATAAAATAAATCCTCCATGAAAGTTGTCTTGGCTTTTATTTTGGGATCGGGCTTGAACTTTGTCCTGAAGAAATGCTTCGGCTTCACTATCCTGC
>JAGVOV010000121.1 GCA_020052545.1 archaeon
CTTGAACAATGACACGAAAAGGAAGACAGTGCTGAACTCGCTCAGAGTGTTCAGGATCGAGAGGGCAAGTATGGCGAAAAAGTCCTCTATGAGCAACATGCCTATGATTATCTTGCCGTGCAATGAGTCAAGCTCTGATTCGTCAGACAGAAGCTTCATCACAACCATGGTGCTTGAGAAGGAGAGTATCAATGCGATGTAAAGAGAATGGGTGAAATTGAAGCCCATCATATTGCCCAGGAGAAGGCCTAGGCCGAACATTATCATCGTCTTGATTGTGCCTCCGACGCCAGCTACAAGAAAGACACCATTCAGCTTCTTGAGATCCATCTCCAGGCCAACAATGAAGAGAAGGAATGCGATGCCTATCTCAGAAAGGCTGAAGATGGCTTCACCGGACGTGACGATGCCAGTTATAGGGCCAAGGAAGAGGCCTGCGATGATATAGGCAGGGATCAAAGGCTGCTTGAGCATCTTGGCTATGAACGTGAATATCGTGGCAAGGACAAGCATCAACCCTATCTCAAAAAACACATCTACCATCCATTACCTCTTTTTAGAGAATTAATTTGGCAGAACCTATTTAAATTTTGCCAATTCTGCGAAGAAATCACTTGCTATGAAGTTGAAGCCATACTTCTGCAGCAGCCTGTCCCCGGCCTTCCCGTTTATGTAAGCCGCTTTCTTTGCTGCTTCAAATAAAGGATATTTCTGTGCTACCAGACCAGCACATAATCCTGCAAGTATATCTCCAGTCCCTCCAACCGTCATCCCAGCGTTGCCGGTCTTGTTGTAGGCTGTCTTATTCTTTGAGATTATCGTGTCAATGGGGCCTTTTGCCAAGATGATAGTTGTTTTGTTGATATTTTTTCCTAAATCCTCGAGCTTTGTGCTCTCCAAATGGCTGTTTTTCAGCAGAATCTGGAGCTCTCCTCGGTGTGGGGTAAGGATTGAATTATTGATGTCCTGGATCCTTATCATCTTCAGAGCGTCAGCATCAATCACCAATGGCTTTGCCGTGCTTTGAATGATTTTGTTGATCAACTGTCTTGTACTTTTATCCAAGCCAATACCATTCCCCAACAAGACAACGTCGTTCTTATCGATCAATTTCTTTATCTCAGCAAAATGCCTTAAGCCTAAACTTTTTCCTTTCAATTTCTTCGTTATTATATCGGGGCACGCATCATTTATCACCCAAGCCACTTTCTCCGGCGCTGCCACTGTGACAAGGTCTATTCCGGTCCTCAAGGAAGCGATGGCTTTTGCTGCCAGAAGCGGAGCGCCTGCGTAGTCTTCGCTGCCGCCGATGATCAAGACGCGGCCATTGTCGCCTTTCCTGCTTGATTTCTTTCTCATAGTATATCTTTAGCAATCTGCATATATAAACTTTTCAGTAAATTTTTATACTCGTGGCAGAAAGTGACTGTATGTGGATACAGCAGTTCGCGGGGCACTTCTCCATCCTGTCTAATTCATACTTCGGCGAGCATTTCACCAGGACTTTCAAGGGCTATCTCGGCGTCAAGTTCACTAATTGTATCCTGATAAACCACAATTCCCACACAATCTGCTACCTGAAGCAGGAAGAGCGTGACGTATTCGGAAAAAAGCTTGCAGAAAAATTCCGCAAAGACAAGAGGCTTGCCGATGTCTGGTGCAAAGACGCTGAAAGATTCGCGAAAGAATTCATCAAGGTCATTGCGGCTAACATGAAGAAAAAGCTTGACAAGAAAAGTTACCTTGAATTTGCGAGATGCCATTACCAATACATGCCAGTCCATGTCTGCGTCAAGGTCATTGTCGATTACCTTGACAAGGAAGAATTGAAGAAGTATCTTCCCAAATTCACAAAAGCGAGGATGTTCAGCGAAAAAGCTTTTGAAGACGCTGAATTCTACGTCCAGAAAATTGCAGGCGAGATAGCTTCAGAGACGGGCTACAGCAAAGAACAAGTCTTATCTGCCACGAAAGAGGAGATCCTTGTTTATTTTGATAAAAAGGCTTTACCAAACAAGAAAGTCCTGCAGATGAGGCACGACAGGAACGCGATCATATTCAAGGACGGCAAATACGGGCTTGTTTCCGGTAGCAAGGTTGATGGCATCATAAGATTGGTGACTCCAAAGATAAAAATTATCAAAGGCCAATGCGCTTATCCTGGTGTTGTCAGGGGGATAGCAAGGATCATCAATAATCCAAGAAACAGCACAATCAAAGCGACAGAGATACTTGTGACAAGCATGACAAGGCCGGATTTCCTGCCTTTGATGGAAAAGGCTGCAGCTTTTGTGACAGATTCCGGCGGCATATTGAGCCACGCTGCGATAACGGCGAGAGAGATGAAGAAGCCTTGCATAATAGGGACACAGATAGCGACAAAAAAACTGAATGATGGGGATTTAATAGAGGTCGATGCGACAAAAGGCATTGTAAAAATAATAGAAAAAAGAAAATAATTATTCTCTGAATATTCGGTATAGCAGCGCTGCGTATGATATCACTGTAATGGCCACAAAATACCATATGTACTGCTTCACAAATCCTGCTATGAATGCGCCGATGATTATCCCAAGGAGGGCCAGTGATGTCTTGAAAAGCCCATAGTCCCAGAGCGTCATCCTCCTCATCTTCTCCATTATCTTATCTATGCATTCCATCTCTTTCCACCTCATTTATGATCTTGATCTCTCCTGATGGCAGCATCCTTATTAGCTCATCCATCTCATGGAAGTTGAGCTGCCTCCCGAGCTTCTTCGCGGCATCGCTCGGCTTCAAATCACCTTGTATAATCTTGAAATATTTCTCCGCCTGCTTGCTTACACAGCTGACAGCCCCGGAGATTATTTTCCCCTCCTTGATTCCGATAGCAAATTCAAGCTTCGGATGCAAGAAATTTTTCTTGCCTGTTATCATAAAAGCGCCTTTTCCCATGAATTCGCCGGATTTCGCGCCGAGAGCAACTTGCTCCGGAGTCACATAGAACACATCAACTATTGATATCCCCGATTTCCATGCCTTCGAGTAGCATGCTGTGGCCATTGCGCATTCTTCTATGGTAATTTGAGAGGCTTTCTTCTCTTTCTGCTTTATTAGGAAGAACGGGCTTCCGGGAATCTCGGTATGGAAGACAAGGTCTTCAGGGTCCATGTGCTTCTTCACGATGATGTCATTTGAAGTTGCATCTCTCCCTCCAATACAAAGGATGCCTTCGCTTGAGATGAACCAGCGGAATTTTTCAAACCATTCGCGCTTGATCTCTTTTCTCGTCGCTTTTTGCTGCTCCTGCTCATCCTCTTTCGCTTTTTTCTTCTGCAGCTCTTCAAGCCTTTTTCTGGCGAAAATAAGAGTTTTCTTCACGCCCTCTATCTTCCCCTTGGCCTTCTTGGCCTTCTCGAAGTATGTCGCAGCGTTCTCATGCACGCTCTTGCTGATGTCAAGCTCTATGTCCATAAATGCTAACATTGCTTTGTTTTATATAAAGGTTTTGAGAAAATTTTATAAGCATGTAAATTAAGTAGCAATCATGGAAGAGAAAGTTGAAGATTTCACTGTTGACTCTAAAACCAACACAAGGAGGATAACGGTAGGCGACCTTATGCCAGTAGAGCAAAGGAAATCCTTTGAGCCTGAAATGTTCCCTCGTCCTTATGACAATGATGCCATGACTGGCTCTATAGGCTTTCTTGACTACAAGGTTGAGAAAGATAAATTAGTGGTTCC